>NZ_JAGQBY010000200.1:0-5002 GCF_024345875.1 Synechococcus sp. EJ6-Ellesmere | reverse complement strand
GCGAGCAATCTCCGCCACGGTCTCCCGATTGGGCGGACTCATGCGCTTGCGGATCTCCGCCCGAACGGCCTGGTCATAGATCGGTTTCATGGTCGTCGGTAAGGCCCCCCGGTGGATGGGAAAGACCTAGCGGACTTCTTTCCTGAAAGTGGGGGTGACGAGCAAACACCAAAGACAGATGGAGCTGCGGGCTCAACGCGGCTTGATGCGTTCGCCGGGATTGACGACCACTTCTCCGTGGACGGCACGTTGCTACAGGCCTGGGCGTCACACGCCTCCCTGAAGCGGATCGATGGCCTGGAGGACCCTCCGCCTCCGCCAGCAGGTCCTGGTGAAGGATTCGGTGCTCCCAAAGAAGGAGATGGCAGCAGACGTCGCCGGTGCCCACCAGAAGACCGTCGGCGCCGACAAGAATTACGACATGAACGTCAGCAGTACCCCTCGATTGCATTGTTTGACCCCCTTCATATCTTCCCTGGATTCTTGTCCATGACTTGACAAATCGTCCGAATTCTTCGGTTAATGCGCCTGTATCTGCTCAATCCAAATACACCCGTGAACAGACCAATGGGTACAAGTGCCATGCCGATGTAGCGAAGAATGCCAAATTCAATGAATTGGACGAAGGTCACGCCGGCGATGACCATGGCCACCGCCCCACGAAGATACGATAAGAGCGTACGTTCGTTCGCCAGAATCGTCCTGTCTATGGCCAGTTGATCGCGGAGAATCAGCTCATTCTCGCTGAAGCGAGCATACGGGTTGTTGCGCATTTTAATCTTTCAGTCTGCCGTCGAATTTATTCTTCGGTGGTTTCCGTGAACCACTCCGAGGGGTAAATCTCTTTCCGAGAACCAACCGCAGATCGTGGGCTGAACGGGGGTGAGCCGGGTGTGATTGCAGTTGTTTTCAGCTGATCCCCTCAAACCGTAGGACGTGTTCGCGGGTCTGAGAACCACCCGAAACCAAATCCCTTGGCCCTACCGCTCCCTGCTCAGGGCCAGCGGCTCAGCGCTGGCCGTCACCGGCAACAGCCAACAGCCGCTTTTCGAGGTTGCTCCAGCCTCCCCCGGATACCACCCTGGCGGCGCTGCTGCCCCGCCTGCAGCTGGTGCAGGACTGCTGGGACCTGCTTGCCTGCCCCGCGATGAACGGGAGCCACCCACCTCATCCGCCTGCACCAGCATGTCGGTAAGCTCGATGCCGCTGAGGAGCCATAGGAGCGAAGCCGTCTCGCTGCTCTCGTCGGTGGCATAGGTGGTCTGGGCAATCGCCACCCCCAGTGGCTGGGAATACAGGCTCACCTGGGCAATGAAAGACGCTGCGGCGCCAGGCTTCTGATCAATCGAGCCCCGCAGTGTCTTGCCGTCGCAGACAAGAGTGTCGACGCCATCCGCCAGGGCGGGCTGCTGGCTCATCCACTGGAGTAGCAGGGCCTCAAACGCCTCCACATCGAGCTGCAGGAACAGGTAATGAAACGTGGATCAGATGATGGCTTGCCGATCTCCAGGCCGAGAACCTCGTTGAGCAAGCCCAAATGACGCTTGGCGAACCGCTCCATCCGGGGAACCCTGCCCGCTAAGGGTGGAGCAGAACCAGGCGGTGATGGTGGCCGTGGATGCGGCTGGGGCCGTGGTGGGCAGCTACCACCTCAGGCACAACTCCCTCGCCCTCGGCGCCCATGTGGCCAATGCCGGTTCTGCAGCGCGCAGGCTGGAGCCTGGAGTACCCGCAGAGGTGGACTAGAACCCACCTCAAGAGCCAGTCTGGCTCCGTGTCGCCGGCGGCACTCATGCCCATCCTGATCCATGAGGGTCAAAATGGATGGGATCGCAGCTGCTCAGCGACCTGTTCGACGACCCAGATTGAGTCTTCTTTGTGGTCTGATCCGCTGATGGCGCACCGCGTGCTGACCGAGACAGCCGTAAGCATCTCGGAACACAAGAAGAACCCCATGGCCACCGTCGCGGCTGGTGAAGGGATGACCGTCGCGGTGCTCAACCGCAACGAGCCGGCCTTGTACTGCGTTCCTGCCCGGGCCTACGAGGAGCTGATGGATCTGGTGGAAGACCTGGAGCTGGGCCCCATCGCCGATGCCAGGCTGGCGGACGGCCAGGAGCCAGTGCGGTCAGCCTTGATGCCCTTTGAGTGGGCCTTTCATCCCGAGGCTCTGCGGGAGTGGCGGAAGCTGACCAGCGCTGAGGCTCTCACCCCATAGCTGACTCCGGTCCCACTGAGCTTGATCAGCTGCGCCGCGAGAACGCCCGGCTGATCAGCCTGCTGGAGACCCACGGAATCGACTGGTACTCAGCTGGGGCCTCCCCATCACCAGAGGTCATTCCCAGATCCCAGCACGGCCGTCGAGGGATGGGGCAGCCTGGGGGCGCGGCCATGGTGAGAGGCGGATGATCTCCCGGAGGGAATGGCTGGCGGGCTCCTCAGTTCTGCTCGCGGCGCGCCTCGCCGGGCCGCTGCTTTCCCGCCCGGCGAAGGCCGATGGGGCGGAGGCATCGCTACCGGCACTGGCCACCGCCGTTCCCGACTTTTCGCCGCGCCACATCACCGCCCGCATGGTGAGCCTCCGTCCCTACCGACCCGAGGGCTTCCGGGTGGAGCTGGAGACCATCGCGGACCGATCGATCGTCCACAACATCGGCCACGGCGGCGCCGGCATCACCCTGTCCTGGGGCACCGCCCAGATGGCGGTGGACCGGTTGCTGGCGCTGCGGCAGCCGGGTCCGGTGGCGGTGCTCGGCTGCGGGGCCGTCGGCCTCGCCACAGCCTGGCTGCTGCACGAGGCCGGTCGGGCGGTGACGGTCTACGCCAGCGAAGTGCACCCGCGGGTCACCTCCAGCGTGGCCGGCGCCAGCTTCTTCCCCTCCCTGGTGGTGGCGGCTGCCTCCCGAGCGCCGGAGTTCGAGGAACGGCTCGCCGCCGCGGTGCGCACCTCCCACCGGCGCTTCCTGGGGATGCTCGGCCGGGGCATGGGAGTGGTCCGCCGTCCCCACGTCGTTCTCGCTGCGCAGCGGCCGCTGGCTGGCTGGGTGTCGAGATTGCTGCCGGAGATCTTCCCACCGCCGCTCGAGATCCGCGATCCTTCTCTGCCCTTCGCAGCCCAGTGGGTGGGAGTCGAGGAGCGCCTCTTCATCGAGACCCAGCAGTATCTGCCCGCCCTGATGGGGGCGGTGCGCAAGGCCGGCATGGCGATCCAGAGGCGCACCTTCCGCGATGCGGCGGCACTGGGGCGGCTGCGGGAGCGGCTGATCGTGAATTGCACCGGCATCGGTAGCGTCGGCCTGTTCGGTCATGCCGACCTGATCCCGGTGCAGGGGCAGCTCACCCGCCTGCAGGCCGATTCCCGCCTCAACTACACCCTCTCGGCGCCGGGGCTCTACCTCCATCCCCGCCGCGACGGCCTGCTGCTGGGCGGTACCCAGGACGTCGGAGTGCTCACGCCCCGCTTCGATCAAGCCGCCGAGGAACGAATCCTCGCCGGCATGCGACAGCTGTACCGTCCCGCCGGGGCTGATCGCACCGCCGAGCAGGCGAACGGACTGATCTGGAAGAAGAAGCGGACCGCGAGCGGATGGCAGCGGTCATCCTCCAGCAAGGGGTAGAGGCCGAGGGTGTGCCGACCGGCCAGATGGCCGTTGTTGGCCGCATCGGGGTTCTCGCGGGGGCCATGTTCAGCGTGATTCGGCGAGCTGCGCCAGTGCATCACGGCGCTGCTCCCCAGCCATCGGGCCTGCAGCTGAGAGCAGGCTGCGCCGGAACCAGCCCTGGGCAGGCACAGGCTGGAGCAGCAGGGCCAGCACAGCCAGCAGGGCCAGGGGTTCAAAGGGGGCCTGATGGCTGGGCCACACGCCGCGTCCGCGGTAGAGCAAAGCCTGCAGGGCATCGGTCTGAGAATCGCTGAGAGGGCCCCAGCGGCAGCCGATCCGCAGGAAACCTCGCTCGTGACGGTGCTGCTCGGGCCACAGAGGCAGGGCGTCCCCAGGCCGCCCAGGCAAGGCCAAACTCCATTTTCCAGCATCACCGTGGAGTCCGTCACCAGGAAGCTTGCCGCCGGGATGGGACCGGGCCAAGGCAAGTTCCACGCCCTGCTCGCTGATGGCCAGGATCCTGGCTGACCATCCTCCCCGGGGGGTGAGCAACGACAGGATCAGACCGTCGATCCGCAGCCAGGGCACCGGGCTGTCCTGAGGACGGTCCCAGCAGGTGCGCAGCGCCAGCAGCAGGCTGGTGCTGCCGAGCAGCGACCAGGTGAGGCCAAGGGCCTGGTTGGCGGGAGCAAGGCTGGAGGCTGCGGCCTCGATCGGGCCGGCCGTGCCGGGGCCGACGATCAGCAAGGTGAGATTGAGCAACTGCAGCCCGAGCAACCCCAGCAATGGCACCAGCAGGCGCCACTCGGGACCAGGCCTGGCCCAGCCGCTGATCGCCTTGGGGGTAACCCGGAAGTGCTGGGGCCGGCCGGCCACGGTGCTGAGCACGGCCGCCACGAGCGGCAGCAGAAAGATCCAGCGGTAGAGCTCCGGCAACAGGGCGTTGCGCGCGCCGCGGCTGAACCAGCTCACCAGCAGCAGTTGAGACAGGTAGAACGGCAAGGCCATGGTCACCAGGCCTGGTCCCTGCAACAGGATCGGGGCCACCCCCAGCAGTCCCAGCGAGAGCGGCATCAGCAGCAACAGCAGCTGAGGCACCACGTTGAACCAGTGGAGGATCCCCTCCAGGTAGGCAATCCGCTGCAGAGGAGTGAGCCCGGCGATGGTGAAGGGATTGGCGCCCGTGCGCAGGGTCTGCAGGGTGCCACTGGCCCAGCGGCTGCGCTGGCGTGCCATGGCCCCGATCGTGAACGGCGCCAGCCCGGCGCTCAGCTTGGCGTCGAGGTAGAGGTTGCGGTAGCCCGCCGCCGCCAGCCGGATGCCTGTGGCCAGATCCTCGGAGGGGGTTCCGGTCTCGAAGCCACCCGCCCGCTCCAGGGCCGAGCGACGCATCACGAACG
>NZ_JAGQBY010000020.1:0-26784 GCF_024345875.1 Synechococcus sp. EJ6-Ellesmere | reverse complement strand
TGCCGTAGCGGCGGACGGCGCTGGAGAGTGAGATCACTGCCATGGGATCAGTCTGCCGAGTTGCAACCTTGCCCCCGGTTGCCTGAACAGGTTGCATGGTTGCTTGAACATCGGCGCCGGCAGAATGGTGGGGAAGGGGATCGTATAGCTAACGGGGGTGCAATACTGGCCGGATTGTGCAACCTGTTCAGGATGTTTTTTCTGTAACTGGATATAGATTGGGGGCGAAACACCCGCAGGGGGTGGCGCCCCGCCCAGGAGGACCCTTGCGCCGCAAGGGGTCTGGCAGGTAAGTTATATCAACGGCGGCCAGATTCAGCGGGTTGAGATCCATCGGCCGAAGTGAACTGACCGGGCGCTGCCGTCAGTCGCGGCGTCGGGGTAGAGCGACCGGATCAGCGGCGCGGCGTACATCAACGGGCTGGTGTCAGGCATCCTCGATCGGTGCAGCTCCACGCAGTAGCTGAGCAGTTGCGTCAGAGCATTGTGCTCATCCTCGGAGAGGGTGATGCGCAGCCGGGGCGAACCATCGGCCAGCTGCGCGACCTCGATCACCGGCAGGGTCATGGCTGAAACCCTCGAAGCGCTCCTGCAGCGGCGCTGGCTGCGCTCATGCTGCCCAGGGCGACCCATGCGCAGCGGCCCATGGCGAACTGCTCCAGGCAGACGGGGTGAGCGCCGTGCTGGGCCAGTAGGGCCGCAATGGTGTGGTGTCCATGCTGGGCCAGCACGGCGCGGGGCACGGTGAGCTTCCAGCGCCAATGGGGCGCCGTGGTCAGCTCCACAATCCAGGGGTCCGGCGTGGCCTTGGTGCGGGTCTTGGCTGCGGTGGTCGTGGTGGTGGTCATGGTTGGTCGTTCGCAGGTGATGTGATGACGGGAGGGCACCAACCGCCCTCGCTGCTGATCTCCCGGCTGATGGCGTTGATCTCCTCGGCGGTCGGGCTGCGGTCGATCGGGGCCGGCGGGGCGGCAGCCCCTGGGCCTGGGCGTGGCCCTCGGCGGCGGCGTGATCGAGGGGGCTGGGCGTGAGGGTGGGTCACGGCTGGACCCTCCTCGGAGCGGCCGGCGGGCCTTTGAGCTGGTGATGGCTGATCACCTCGCGCTGGAGCAACTGGTAGGCCGCCGCGTGGTCCCAGCTCCATTCGCTGGCGGGGTTGCGCGCCTTGACCAGCAAGGTCAGCCGCGATGCCGTACGCGGCAGCCGGTTGGGCTTCAGTCCCAGCAGCACCAGGGCGGCGGCGATCGGAGGGGCGAGGGGTGGGACTTTCACGGGAGCGCTGGCCATCAGGTTCACGATCGAGGGGGTCAGGGGTGCCGCTGGCGGCGGGCCGGGAAGGGTGGTTGGGTGGCTGCCAGCCACCCTTCAGCCACCCTTCAGATCCCTTGCGCTGGAAGGGATCTGGCCTTAAGGGTGGTTGGGTGGCTGTTTTCGCGTCTCTGCGAATGCAAAGCCACCGGATTGGGGGATCACGAGAAAAACCAGAAAAAACAACCACCCAACCACCCTTCCCCCTACTACGTAGTCCCTGACTGGCTTTTGAAGGGTGGCTGCGCAGCCACCCTTCAGCCACCCAACCACCCTTCATGGGAGGGTCTCCGTGGCCCGGTATCGGGTCGCTCCCCTGCTGCCGGTCTCGATCTCCCCGTAGCCAGCGGCTGTCAGGGCCTGCATTGCGGCAAGGATTCCGGCGGTCCCGGCTTCCTTGCGTTGCTTGCCGCTGAGCCGCTTGCTGATGTCGTTGGCAGTGACCGGGATTGCGGCGGCCTCGGCCACTCTCTGAACGGTTCGCATCAGCCCTGAGGGTCCGTCACCAGCGGCGGCGGAATGGATGCCCAGGGCGTAGGCGTCCAGGTTGTCCACCAGCAGGATTGCCCGCTCCAGCACGTCATCCCCGATCGGCCCGGTTGATGGCGCCTCACCGGCTGCGATGGCCACGAGGTGCAGCGCACCGGCCACCCTGAGCACCTTGGCGGAACTCTTGCCGTAGAGCGCCCCATGCGCTCCCAGGGCAGCCCCCAGGACGGCCTGCTGGCGGCTGTAGTGGTAGGCGCGGAACCGGGCGGCAGCGTCGGGGCTGAGCCGGTAGGGACGTGCCGCCATGGCGTAGACGGTGCGGCTGATCTGTTCCAGTTCGGCAGCAGCGGCCAGGGCCTCGCGGTCGTCGTCGATCTCGGGAAGCATCACGGCCTTAGCGGGGACCGGGACGAACAGGAACCTTGCCCAAAGGCCTGAGGCATCACCTCCGGCCACCAACTGGTTGAGCACATCCGGCTGAATGGTCCCGTAGATCGAGAATTGAGCGCGGCTGTAGTAGCGGGTGCCGCTGACCCGTAGGGACTTCATTCCCCGGCCGTCGAACAATTCGAGTAGCTGTTGTTCATCGCCACCCTTGCCGCCGCGGTAGGCGTTCAGCGACCCGAACAGTCCAGCCAGCTCGTCCCGATAGAGCATCATCCCCAGGCCACGGGATTCGTTCTCCTGGAGGGTGGCGGTCAATGCCTCGCCGGTTGTGTCGCTGGTGATGATTGAGGGTCGCTGCGGCGGGTCGGGCTTTTCGCCACCCTTTTTGATCTCACGGCATTCGGCCTTCCAGTCCTCAACCTGCCGCTTGTAGCCGGCTGCCAGCTCGGCCTCCAGGGGCGAGTAGTTGGCGCTGATCAGCAGGGTGCCGGCGGGGGTCTTCATGACGCCGCTGGCACCTACCAGGGCGGCGTAGAGATTGATGGGAACGATCAGCCCGGATGATGCGGAGCCCACTACCTGGGTACCAAGCTTTGCTAGTCCGGCGATACCGGCGAGGAACGGGACCACAGCGGAAGGGCCCGTCACGGTGAGGTAACGGGTCCGGGCCTCGATCGCATCAGCCACCCTCGCCGGGAGCATGGCCTGGAGGGTGAGCGCGGACTGGATCTCCAGCCGGTCGGCCTCTGCATGAATTGCGCGAACCTCGGCGGCGATCCGATCGGCGGCGGTACGTTCGCGCTCGACCTCGGCGGCCAACTGCTGGACGGCTGCGGGATGAAGCCCTGATGCCTCGGCCAGTTGCTGCACGAGGATGATCAGCTCAGCGCCGGTTTTTCCGTCGTCAATGGTGGCCTTCCTGATGCTGGCGGCCACGTCCTCACGTGTGGGGCGCGGCGGCTTGCTGCCGTTGGTGCTGGCCTCTCCGGTGGGGAGCCCCACGGTCTTGAGGTAGGCCTTCAGTCGGGCGGAGTAGGCGCTGGCTTTGGCCTGGCTCGGGCTGTAAAGCTCGCCCTCTGCGAGTTGGCTGGCAAGCTCTAGCCGGCTGAAGGCGTCACGTTCGGCGCTCATGAGAGGCCGCCTCCGATGTTCCAGTGGCGGGCGAATTGGGAGAGCGCCTCGCGCTCCAGCTGCTCGGTCTGCTGGAGTTTGCTCAATAGGTCTAGGTCTATATGTGGCTCAATACAGCTCCGGCACATCTGGCGGAGCATGGTGGGGCTGATGGCATCCAGCTCGACCGATTCGCCTTCAAAGCCCTTTGATCGGCTGTCGGTTGCCTTTGTTGGTCGGGTGGGCAGACCGAAGGCCTCGATCTGATGGCGCAACACCGCGACGCGTTGGAAGGTGAGAGCATCGATTGATGACAGCCGACTGCCTTGTAGGTCTAGGTCTACAAACTCCCGAAGGCGCCTTTCAGCGGTGATGTCGATGTTGCAGCCGGATGGGTCGTGATCTCCGAAGTAGTAGATCTGGGTGGAAGTGCCACGAAACGCATGGGCGGAGATCAGCTCCGCGGCGTCCTTCAGGTAGGTGATCGACGGATAACCACGCGTCACCATGAGCGGCACGTCGAATTCAGACGTGACTGATTGGAGCACTCCTGAGAGCGCGTCCTTTTCCAGCCAGATCTCCACCCTCTCGGGTGCATCGGCCCAGAGTGATCGGCGATAGCCAGCAGCGCCGGCCTCCAGGTATTCACCTAGCGATCCGAAGGTGCTGGGTTTCCGCATCCAGCGGGTGTTGTCGGCCACCCAGCCCCAGGGAATCTGACCGCTGATGCGCATGTCCGTCATGAGACGGACGACGGTTCCCTTGTATTCCCGCTCAGACTTCCCGATCAGCCCTCGGGAGACCAGGGCGTAGAAGGTCTGGCGAACGGTCGCCGGATTCTCGGCCTCCAGGATTTCGTATATGGCGCTCCTGATGCCATCCATCTCCCCGCGGGTTCGGCGACGGGATGGTGGAGGGGCCACCAGATGGGCGGAGCGGAAGCCGGTGGCCGTGCCATTCGCAACGGACGCGCTACCGTGGGGGCCTGCTCCCGGTCTGGCTTCGGCCTGATACGGGGCGCCTAGAATGGTTCCGTCGGAATCATTCGCCATCAGATCGGCCCCATGCTGGTTTTTTGGTTGTCATCAGTCGGTCCTCCGGGTGGTGTAGGTGGCTGATCCCCTTGCTTTGGTCGGCGGGGTGGGGTCAGCAGGTTTTTCAGATTGGGGCCCCGAAAGGGGCCCCTTTCTGCTGTCTGGGGTCAGCGGCTGATGGGCACCCCCAGGGCGATCAGGGCCTGTCTGGTCAGATCGCTTGCTGTGGTGCCGCGCTCAGCGGCGGCGGCGCGGATGGCTGCCAGTTCTTCACGAGTGGCGCGGACCCCCAGGTAGGGGCCCTGGCGTCTCGATTCCCTGCGGGGCGAGGTTGTCGTCATGGTGGAGGGGTTGTAACCGCTCGCACAGGCTACCGGCGCCATATGTGGTGGCAAGTGCAGCTCAGCCACTAACGGCAGTTTCGGCAGCCTCAGCCGCCGCCCTGGCCCTCGACCGCTCGGCCCTGGTCTCGGTGTCGGTCCAGATTTCATGGATCAGCGAGTGCAGCTCGAAGCGCTTGGCCTCCACCGCTCGCCTGGCGACGTTCCTGGGGTGGGTCGCCCCAGCGCGCTCGGCCACCGGGGCCAGCTCAGCGGCGATGGCGCGCAGGATGGAATCCGTCACGGTCATGACAGCTCCCCCCAGGTGCGGCGGCGCTGCTGGCGCAGCTCGGCCAGCTCGGCGGCCAGGGCCAGGCGTTCGGCGGTGCAGGCCAGCTCATCCCATCGCCGCGCCAGCCACCTTCGGGTGGACCTTTGCGGGCCGGTCAGAATCAGGGGGCGTCTCACCGGTTCGCCCTCCGGCTCTGAGCGCTGGCCATGGCGTCTTGCTGCAGCATCCGCGCCTCGGCGAGCCGTCGCTCCTCGGCCCGATCGAAGGCGGCGGCCTCGCGCTTCATCTGCTCCTGCCGCTCGTGCCAGCGCTCCAGGCGGGCCTCGGCGTGCCGTTCGGCCTCGATGATCGTGCCGATTTCGTTTTCGCTGCGGCCCTCGGCGCGGAGCTGGTCGATGACGGATTGATCCATGGTGCTGAAGATGTTGTTGACGGGTTGTGGTCGGTGGCTGCCGGGTGCGGCGGCGAATTGCCTGCGGCGGCGGCGGGCCCTGGGCGGGGTTGGTTTGAACAGGGACCGCCAGAAGTTGAGGATCACGGCATCACCACGGCGAGCAAACTCGGCCTGTCAATACAGGCATCGAAGGTCGAATACAGGGAGATTGTTGTAATCTGCTGCTGAATCCGGCTGTAGGGGTTGACCAGCAGTTGCTCGGCGCCCATGAACACCAGCGCGCACTGGCTGAACTCGCCGGCGACCGCGTGGCCGCTCGGCAACCATTCGCTGAACTCCACCGGACGGCCGGCGAGGGTGTGGCCGCCGTCGGGGCGCTCTACCAGCGCGGGGTGGCCTCCGGTGCGCTCCAGGGCGGCCAGGTCGTCAAAGTCGGCCTGGGGCAGCAGGAAACCGCAGCGGGACAGGCGGGCGCCGGCATCCAGCCTCCCCTGCAGGGCAGCGGTCAGGCTGGCGTAGGTGAGCGGTCCGCTGCTGGTGGCGATGGCGCCGGCCTGGGCGGCCCGCAGGATGCCCAGGGGCTGGGTGCCGCTGCCGCTGCCGACAATCTGGACCCGTTCCTGTTCAGACTCCATCGCGGAACGCATGACAGCCTGGAGCATCTCCTCGGCGCTCACGGCATCGGCCAGGAAACGCCTCGTGACTTCGGTCGTGATTGAACACTCCCTAGGCGTTACATTCGAGCTGCCGAATTGGATTTCTCGGGTTTCTTCGGTTTCGGCGAGCATGTAATTAGTCCAGCCCGCAGTCACCCGGCTGGGCGAAACAGACCGCGACCCACCCCAGCCGATCGGCAGCTCCAGGCGGCGGGCCCCCAGCCGGGTCAGGGCGGTTTCCGGCCGCAGGATTTCGGCCAGCATCACCCCGTCGGTCGCCAACGCGGTCGGGACGACTGCGGCGCGTGGTGGCAGCATCAGCGCGCCAGATTTCCGCACCGATGGATTGGCGGCGGCGAGTTGTTCGGCGACCTTTAACTCCCGGCTGCCCTCGCCGGGGGTGACTCGCAACTCGGGATCTCGTAACTGGCTGCGCACGAGCGCCGCCAACGAATACAGCGGGGGCCTGGTCGTAGTTGCCACAGATGTCGAAGCGAAGAACGGCGCAGTCGCTCACATCGCGGCCTGCACTACAGGCTATCGAGCCTGACCGATTGCCCCGGCCAGGTATTACCTATCCGAGCACCGCAGCAACCTCAGGCATCCGGCGGAATCGCTGGCGGACGCTGCAGATCCGCTGGCTGATTGCGGTTTTGTGGGTGCCCTCGAGGGCGGCCAGCTCGGTTTGATTGTGGCCCTCGTGATGCGTCAGCTCCAGCAGCGCGAGGCCATCGGGGTCGGCTGCCAGCATGGCCTCCAGCGCCTCCCTGCAGGCCAGGTCTGGCGCAGGGCGATCATCCCGCAGCGCATCAACCAGCGACTGGCCTTCGAGGCCGTCAGCACCAACCTGGCCATGGTTCAGCCGCATGGCCGGGCGCTCGAAGATTCCACCCTCCGGAGTGCCGCGCCAGGTGGGCGGAATCCTCACGCCGCTCGAACTGGGGCTGGTTTCGATCAGCCGCGTGATCCCCTTTCGCAGCCAGAAGTAGGCGTAAGTGGAGAACTTGTATCCACGCTCAGGATCGAAACGCTCCGCGGCGCGGATAAGCCCCAGGGCGGCGGCCTGCAGCCTGTCGGCCTGCTCACCACCTCTGGCGCATCGGCGCTCCGCCGCTGCGCACAGGCGAAGATTGCAAGCCACCATCCGATCGCGTGCCCGGATGCCACGGCGGCGGATTGGCGCGGGCGCCGCGTCAGGGCCACCCTCGTAATCCTGCCAGCGGCGGATCTGGCGGCCCAGGCTGATTTCTTGCTCGGCGGTCAGCAGCGGGTAACGGCCGGCATGGTTCAGCCAGGCGGTTACGGCGTCGTTTCGCTTCAATTCTGGGGGCGATCATCGCCCTCCAAACGCTACCGGCAGCGGCATGAAGAAAGCCCCGCCGGGGTTACTCCAGCGGGGCAGGGTATGACGTTGTTGTCTTACTTTCAGCGCCGCCAGATACCCCGCGCTGGTGCCGCCATCGCCCTGGCCTCTAACCGTGATATTATCACGGTTTCCATCCTCCTGAGCAGCGGGCCTTCCCGGTGCCGCGAAGGTGCCGCTCAGGTCCAGGGCGCATCAGCGGCGGTCGGCTTCCTGCTCCATGGCGTCAACGGCCTCGCGCATTTCCCGCAGCCGCAGCGCCATGCGGGCCTGAGCGATGGCGGCCTCCTCCTCACCGTGAATCAAGGCGATGGCTCGCCACAGCACCGGATCGGGGAACCACGGCGCGCACCAGTTCGGCAGCAGCAGCAGCAGGCGGGCGAGGAGGTCGATCAGCATGTTCATGGGATGGAATCAGCAACGGGGCAGAGGAAATAGCGAGGGCCCAGGGGGCAGCACCTCGAAGCGGGCTTCGATCACATCGGCGCCGAAACCAACAGCGCGGTGGGTCTTGGCTGGCATCAGTGCTGGCACGGTGCCATCAGTGGCAGCACCTCCAGCTGTCAGTGCTGGCGCAGTGCTGGCACGCCAGCACCTCTCCACCCTCCAGTAGCCCGCCGCTCCACGACCGCCACCACGCCGCAGCCGGAAGCCACGGACCATGGCGCCGCTCTTGAGGCTGTCGATCGCTTCGGGCGGCACGCCGAGCACGGCGGCCAGCTCATCGCTCACCAGTGGAAGGTCCTCATCCGCTGCAGCCGCCAGCGCCCGAGCACGGGCCAAGGGATCAGCCGGTGCTGGCACTGATGGCAGCGGGTGAGCAGTGCCAGCACTGCCAGGCGTAGGCGCCAAGCCTGGGAAGGTGCCCATGGGCTGCTTTTTATCTAGGTGCTCATGCAGCCGCTCGCCCAGCTCCAGGAACTCGCCGGGCCAGACCGTGAGGGTGGAACTGACCCGCCGCAGCTCCACACCGAGAGCGCGGGCGCGGGCCTTCAGGCCATTGCGGCTCAGCTTCCAGCGGGTCTCCAACTCCTTGATGGATACGTCGGCTGGGGTGGTATCGGGTGCTGTCACTGATGGCGCGGTGATGGCTTGACAGCACGCAAGCGGGTAGGCGGCCTGCTGTCAATGGTGTCGCGGTGATGGCACGACAGCACCGCGACACTCACCCGAATGGGGGATGCTCGATCACCCATTCGGAGGTCTCACCCCGTCTTGGCCAGCGACTGGCCACGTCCAGCCCCACCGATGGCCTCGATCACCAGCGGTCAGTCTCAGCGGCAGGGCCCAGAACCCAGCCGTGGCGATGGCGCAGTCTCACCGGCAGGGCCCCAGGGCCTTGCGTACCTGTGGCGGGATCAGGTACGCGGTTACCGGACGTCGGGGCAAACAATATTCATTGCAGCGGTTTGGCCAGCCTTAAACTTGTCGTATTCAGCGCCGTATTCTTCCCTTCGGCCCGCCTCAACGGCCTTGCGAATTCGATAATCCCAAAAGCTGTATCCCTGAGCGTTGTACTGGCGACCGAATGAACACGTTGTCATTAGTTCGTTTCGACCGGGACCCAATAGCGCATCGCGGTAGTACACCCAATCCCTCGCCAAACCTGGAGATGGTGCCTGGCCCAAGGCCACACCCAGCGCAACAGCGGCAGCAGAACGTCTCATAGGTCAGGGGATTTTCCCTGTGATAGCACCGGATCGGGCGGGGGGGGGCAGCCCTCACCACGCCATCGCAGCTCCAGCGATCGCGGCTGGGGCGATCTGCAACCGGCGAGGCATAACCCCCGGTACTGCGGTCGCACAAGCGCCTCCAGCGCCTTCTCCAGCGTCATCTTCCCCGGCGGGTGAGTCTCCAGTTGCCCGTCCGGGGTGAGCCACGGCGCGGTCAGCAAGTGATCCTTCCGCAGCTTCCACAGCGTGGTGCGGCTGATGCCGTAGCGGCGGACGGCGCTGGAGAGTGAGATCACTGCCATGGGATCAGTCTGCCGAGTTGCAACCTTGCCCCCGGTTGCCTGAACAGGTTGCATGGTTGCTTGAACATCGGCGCCGGCAGAATGTGGGGAGGGGGCCGGTATATCTAATGGGGCGCTATACGGGCCGGAAAGTGCAACCTGTTCAGGGTATTTTTTCTGCCGCTAGCGATAAATCGGGGGCAAAATACCCCCCAGGCCCCTGCCCTCTCCGAAAGTACCTTTTTCTTTCTGGGGGTTAGCTATGCGAGCTCCCCAGATTAATGAGGTGATACCTGTCGATCATTGGCAGCCTCGGAGGCGTTGCGCTTGAGCCGGTGAAGCGCGTGAGGCCATGCGTCATCCCGGCGGCCGGGCCCCTCGGCGATGTGCACCACCAGATGGTCGGTCGCGACGGCTCCCGGCTGGTTGGTCGTGGTCGCAGGCTGATCCTCAGCGCACCCGCAGCAGCGCTGGCCTGCTCCATGGCGCTGAACACCACGAAGCCCCACGGCCCAGGACAAGGGCCTGCATGGCGGCAGGGTCTTGCGGCGGGCGGTGGAGAGCATGGCGATCAGGTGTACAGCTCAGGGAACTCTTCTTCAGCGTCTTCGATCTGTTGATCCCATTCCGCCGCGTCAGCATGCGGGTGGAGGTAACTGAGCAACAGGCGTGCGGCAGCGAGCATGCCGCTGTTAAATCCGTGCTCCCAGTCGCCGCTATCGGGGCAAGCCAGGCTGTCGGTTTCGTCGGGGAAGTGTTCTTCCACTCGCGCCTGGCCGTTAAGAGCGCCTTCCTTGATGTGAGAGGGGTAGGTCTCCCATGTCGGATCATCAGCAGGCCTGCTGCGGGCGTACCAGACAAGTTGCATGTACTTGTCAGTGAGCAGATGCAGCCGGTCGATGGCTTGCTGCTGGCGATTGGTGGTGGTGGTCATGGCTGGTCCTCGGTGGTGGTGGTGATGACAGGGCTGCTCAAGCAGCCCTCCCGTGTGATCTCCCGGCTGTTCGCGTTGATCTCCTCAGCCGTCGGGGTGCGGTCGACCGGTGTCGGCGGGGCAGCGGGCCCAGGGCCTCGACCACGGCTTCGACGGCGACGACCACAGCGGGGAGCAGGGTGGTGGGTCATGGGCGGTCCTCCTCCCTGACCAGCAAGGCCTTCTCCAGGCTCTGTCGAATCGGGTCGTTGGCGTTCACCCAGCCGATCACATCAAGCGTGAACTCGGCGCCGCAGCGGATGCAGCGGCAGCCGGCCGAGCCTGGGGGCTCCTGGTCGGCTGGCAGCTCCATTTCGTAGGGGTGGGCGCAGCGGGGATTCGGGCAGTTGAAGGAGATTTCTCGACAGCAGGGACAGGCTCGGGTGCTGACAACAGGAAGCTGCTGGGCGCGGCGGCGCTGAGCTCGGTTCATCGGTCAGGTTCTCGATCGAGGGGGTCAGGGTTGCCGCTGGCTTGGGACCGGCGCAACGGCGGGCCGGGGCGGATCACGCCGGGGTGATGCCGACGAGAAACGCCTTCACCATCCGCCCGTCGACGTGGCGGAAGTCAGGGCCAAGGCGGGTGGCGATCTGCGGCGGCAGCCAGCCCGGGTGCTCCAGCTGCAGGGCCATGGCGACCGAGTGCCAGGGCGGTTCCGTTTCCGTTTCCGTTCCGTCCCCATAGGGGTGTCTCTCCCCCAGGGAGGGACTTTGGCCAGAACCGTTGCCCTGACGGGCGTCTGCCCTTGTCCCGGCCGTTTTTGGGGTCGGGACCTCGGGACCATCGCCCACGTTGCCGTTGTCCCTCGGGACGTCCCGAGGGACAAGCCGGGACAAGGGCACATCGCTGTCCAGGACAGGAGAATTACTACTGTCCCTCCTTTTAGGGGGGGCACCCCCCGAGGCGGAATCGTTTTTCCGTTCCGTCAACCGTTCCGTCAGCCTTGGCGCGAGCTTGTAGAAGCCTTTCGATCCGGACAGCCGGCAGACCTCGGGACGGCTGGCCCGCACCATCCGGGTGAGGGTGTTGGCCACGGTCTTTTGGGCCAGCCCCCACCGCTGGCCGATCTCATCCACCAGGGCCCGACGGCTGAGAGATTGGACGCCATTGCCCCATGCCTCGGTGAGCACCTGCAGGACGGCGGCGGATGCGTCCTGGATCGTTTCAACGCCAGCGATGGTGGCCAGGGTGCCTTCTTCGGTCAGTTCGTAGCGGAACTCCCGGGTGGGCCCCATGCGGTTCTTCACCACGCGCCACAGCCGGGTGTCCGGGGCGTCGGGGGCCATGGTGATGTTGTGAACGATGGAGGGGATCTCGGCCCATGCCTTGGCGCCGCTGTGGGAGCCCTTCTCGGTGCCGTCGTGGCTGATGATCAGCACCGAGGCGTGAACGCAAATCGTTTCCTTGATGAAGGTCAGCAGAGCGCCGACGGTGTCGTTGTCCAGGTAGCTGATCCCTGCCTTGGCGCATACGGTCTTGGCCGAGTCGATCACCACAAGGCGGATACCTTTGGCCTTGACGAAATCGAGGAGGCGAACGCAACCGTTGATGGTTGCGCCCCATGCCGCCATGCCTTGGGCAGCGTCGTGGGCCCAGACATAGAACTGCTGGCCGGCGCCTGATTGCACGGCGGGGTGGTCCGCCAGGCCAAGGTCTTGCATGGCGGCCTTAAGGGGTGCGGCGCCGGAATCGCTGGCGATGAAGAGCACAGGGCCCTGTTCCGCCGGCTTGGAATGGTCCAGGAAGCCGGTGCCGTCGATCACGGCAAAGGACAGGCCGAGTCCCGCCACGGTCTTGCCGGCGCCCTTGGTCGCATAGTTGAGCGCCAGGTCATTGGCCGGCAGGAAGCCGTCTACCTGGGCGTCCATGCCTTCGATGTTGGACAGGTCCAGGGCGTCGCATCCCTCTGCCGATCCCGCGGGCTGGCCGGTTTCCTGTTCGGTGAGCAGGCGGAACAGTGCTGCGGTGATCTGTTCTTCCTTCCTGCGGAACCGGCTGATGATCTCGGCGCGGGTCTCCATCTCGCGGTCGGCGTCGCCGTTGCGGACGGCGTCAAGACAATCGGTGAGCAGTTCGCTGTAGGTGCGGAGCCGTGCCTGGCTGCCGTCCTGCGGTGCGGCTGCCCCCCGCTGGCCCTTCGGTGCCTCCGGCTCCGGCATTTCATCGGGGTCCTTCCCCTGCAGCAGGCACTCGACCCGCTGCCGCGTCTCGTCGGCTATGCCCCATTGCTCCCCACTGGCTGACGGCCTTTTTGCCTCCGCCAGGCAAGCCAGCGCCTCATCGTCAAAACCCCCGGACACGGATGTTCGGCGAGCGAACTGCCGCATCAGGGCCTCGGGATCACTGCTGATCGGCAGGCCGACCTCAGCAGCGGCCCGCATGGTGGTGACAATCGCGAGCGCCAGGCACCAGGCCGATTCGCTGCGGTTGTACCGCTGCTCACCCTCCTCGATCATTTGCACCGCCCAGGGGTCGAGCGCCTTCAGCAGCGGCACGGGCTCCCGTGGCGGCGTCCGCCGTGGCTGCTGTCGTGGCTGCTGGCGGCGCTGCTGGTAGCGGATGCGGTCCTTCAGGCCACGGTCAGGGGTGCGCTGCTGGCCCTCGGCGGATCGCAGGCAGTTGAGTGCCTCGCGCTCGGGCAGTGGCGGCCTGCAGCGGCGTGCGAAGCCCAGGAGAAGGGGCTCGGGGTCGCCATGAACGGGCAGGCCAGCGGCGGCGGCGGCATCGACGGCGGTGAGCAGTCCGACTGCCAGGCGGAACGCGGTGTCATTGCGGCCACCTTCGCCAACGCCTGACTTGAACTCGGCGGACTGATCGCGGCCCAGGAGTGCCTCCAGGGGCACGGCATCGGGCACGGCTGCCGGCGGCGGCATGGGATCTGCGCCGGCCTGATGATGGCCCAGCAGCTCTAGGGCGAGGGTCAGCCATGGGCCGGCGGCAGTGGCCACGGTCTCGGGGCTACCGGTCCAGCCGTAGCTGCCGCCGCTCTTGACGTGTTCGCCCAGGAGCAGCACCTGACCGCTGGTCCAGAACAACTCGATCTGTTCGGCGGCGCCGGTTGTGATCTTGACCTTGCCCTTGATTAGCTCGGGCCAGTGGGGCTTGGGCACCAGCAGGGCGAGCTTGAAGCGGTCGGCGTCGGTGGTGCGGTTGATCCGCCAGCTCTGCAGGGTGTCGGGATCGCAGCCCTTGGCCCTCAGCCAGTTGGCGGCGCTGGCGCCGTCCACGTCGACCACCAGCAGGCCAGCGGCATCAGGGCCGCAACGGGTGCCGACGCAGCGGACCACGCCGTTCATTACGGCGATCTCCTCGGGGCTGAACGTGGCGGTCTGCCAGTCGGTCAGGCCCCGGCGGGTGGCCGGGTCGATCGGTGCCTTGAAGTCCTTGCCGGCGCCGCATGGAAGGAGGGGCAGGCCGGCCAGCTCCGGCAGACGGCTGCGCCAGTCGCTGGCGTTGCCCCCTTTTCGTTGTGGCACCGGGAGCTGCCACTGGGGTGGTTCTTTGGATTCGTCCCGGGGCGCAGCTGCGCTCGGTGGTCTGGTTCTTTCCACTATTCACTCGCAGCGTTGCTTCTGGCCCTGTTGCACTGGACGGCGGAGAGGCCTTTCTCCTCAGGACAAGACGCGCCGCGAGCGCTTGGCCAACGTTTCTTCAACGCTCTCGCGGTTCCAGAGCAAAGGAGGACGCTGCGTCCCGATCCCAATGGCTCGGTAATGAATGCCTGCTCGTAGGACACCGCTTTGACGAAGACGCCGCAGGGTGGCATCACTGACACGCAGCAATTCCGCCACCTCTCGCGTGGTTGAAGTGAACATTCTGGTTGTAGAAAACAGCTGGACGGGCCGGATCGACCTGTCATGAATCAACTGTACCCCGATCAATGTGCCTGCAAGCAGCAAACAATGGACGAGTTCCTCGGATTTTGACTGTTCCATTTCCATTGTTTTTTCTGCACTGGTGGAGTGCTTGAGCCGGGCCCCTTCGAAGTCAGGTCGCCAGGCGTCAGCTCTAGCTGCAGCCCCTGCAGCTTTTGTGGCCACAAGCCGAACACCCCTGGCAATCGATGCCCACCAATTGGGAAGTGGTCTTCTGGCGCGGGTGTGTCCCCTCCACCGCGCGCAGAAGCCAGGCTCTCAGTTCTTGAATGCCATCGTCGGAAGCCGCCCTGACCACCCGGTGCCGGCCAGGGCCAGTGGTTGTGGCGCCAGACCGCACGGAAGAGGTTATGAAGCTTGAGCCGCGCGGCGCTTTGCCGTGGGTAGATCTATCTCGAGGAGCGCTCACAACATGAGCAGCGCTGCAGCGGAGGGAATCTGGAGCGCCCCTTTTCGCATTGAGGGGAAATCCGGGGAGAGTCCTGCAGGGCGCTTTGGTGCATCCTGCTGCTCTCGGTAGCCTATTGAGGGTTTGTGTCGGACCCCCCATGCAGCTTAGTAATTCCGATCAGGATCCGATCGAGGGCGGGAAAGCAGCTGGAATACCTGAACCCTACCCCTATCCGCATATCTCTAGCGCCTGCACGCATTCTCAGCTAACACCAGTTACCGACGAGAAGACCCTCACCCCAAAGGATCTTGGGGGGCCTGGAGGACTGATCTCCGGTTACTCCGAAAAACGCATCCGGCAATGTGCAAGATGGTCGGTTCAGTTTAACGATCACAAATCATGCATTCTCTCCTATCGGATGCTTCGGAGCGACAGCGAAAAAGAGGGGCATCCCTGCCTCAGCATCGTCGGCCCAGGCCCCAAGGACTATTGGGACCTACTTGAGATCGTGAGCTACCCACCACTCGGATCACTTGGGCGCCCTTACAAGGATGCGGAATGGCGATTCCGAAGACTGCGATACGTCCTAGAGCGCCGAGTTTACTGAATACAGCTGGAAGAAGCAGTTGAGCAGTCCTCAGCCCGGAGGCGCTGGGCGGGCGGGATCGGATTGGCGTGCTGTAGCGATGACCGTGGAGCCGATTCACGTGATCGGTGTCGCCAGTGCCACACTCCCGCCACCCGGTGGCGGTGCCCGCTTCGAAGCGGGTGATCAGGGAGCCCACCAGTCTCTTTTCTGGCAAGAGCTTGGAGTAGGCCGCACCACTGGGAGAGGTGGGGGGCCGGGACTGGGAAGCAACAGCCACAGGTGGCAAGCGCAGGATCGCCAGCGCCAGCACGCCAAGTGTCAAGGGCCGCCCATAGTACTCACAGAACCCAACGCCCCGTGGCGTCTCATCCCCTGCGGCGGGCCGGCTTGCTAAGCCCTTGCGCGGCCGCGCAAGCTGAGGACTCCTGCGAGCTCAACCCTTCAAGGATTCAGGCGCTCCTCTATCCAGCCGCCATGGCGGCGCCATCGACGGCGCTGATGTGGATGACCGCCGAGCTCCAGCAACTCCACCTGCTCGAGAGCGATGCGCAGCAGCTGGAAATGCTCCGGCGGCGGGGTGTTGTCCGCGAGCTCAGCCGGGAAAGACGCTGCGGCATCCAATGATGCTCCGGGTTCGGGCCAGCCCCAGAGCGCGCGGGCTGCCGGGGTGAGGCGTCGCCAATGGCGTTGCCGCTCGTCGAGCTCCACATCTGCGGGCAACGTCAGAACCGCACCGCGCAGGCGGAACTGACAGCGGGCCTTGGGCAGCAGCCAGCACAGTTCCACAGCAGGCTGCTGCTGGAGCTCGGCCAGTTTGGCGCTGCGGCCGTCGGTCAGCAGATCAAGCGCGGAACCATTAGCCCAGCCCCGGAACACCAGGGTTCGCACCCGTGGGGTGCCATCGGGGGCGACTGTGGCGAGCTGCAACCAGCGGGCCGCTGGTGAGCGGCCTTCTCGTTCGCGGGCAGCCCGCAAAAGGGGCCGCCATGGCGGCAGCGTCGTCACGCCGTCTGCGATTGGCGGCGGTTTAGGGCAAAGGCCAGAGCGGCGATAGCCGCCAGGCCCAGGGCGCCAGCGGCGGCCAGAAACACCAGCGTTTGCAGGGCCAGCAGAAACAATCCCAACGCCGAAGCCGCCTTGATCTGGATCCGAGCCTTGATCAGCATGGTGAGCAGCAGCAGCACCGTGGCTTGCAGGCCGGCGATCTTGGCGGCCGTGAGGGGGCAGAGGGGGCTGAGAAGCAACATCGATGAGAAGCGATGCCCCATCCTGAAGAGGGTGCCGCCCCGTCGCTGCGGCCGCCGGTGGGAAAGGGAGCCCTGCGGCAAGTCATGTCAGGTGACCGCGCCTGTGGAGCCGAGGGAACAGAGCTGCTGCCGAATCGGTCCTGGGAGGCTGGCCCTGTCCGGCGGTTTCCTGGTGCTCGGGCCGATTGGTCTGCTGGTGCGCTGAATACTCAAGGGCGAGAGTCGTGGAAGCCGAGGACTTGACCTGCAGCCTTCTCCAGGCTCTCTGAGCGGAGTGGCCACGCCTTCCTCCCCTGAGTTCGCTCAGAATGCGTCACAGGGGCCGATCAGCCGGAAGCCCAAGCCAGCCAGCCCCAACCAGCCCTCAAGCCTCAGCCGTGGCATTCACAGCCGCAGCTCGCATGGCAGGGCTCCCCGTTGGGGTGCCCCTTGGCGCAGACGACACTGCAGAACAGCAAGGCGCCGACGCGGAAGGGGCTGTCCTGTTTCACCGTGCAGTGACAGCCCGGGCAGGCGCATTGCAGCGTTGCTGGCTTTTCCAGGGTTGTGGTCATGACCTCTCCCTGCCCGCGTCGTTTGCATCCACCCTGATGCCCCCTGCCCCAAGGGGGATCAGGTTCGCAGCAGAATCAAACAATGCGCTGCGAGGGGCCAGCCATGAAAAGGATCGTGCTGCTGGCCGGCTTCGAGGCGTTCAACGCCGGCCTCTACCGCCAGGCGGCCGAACGGGCGATGGCCCAGTGCCCGCAGCTCTCGATCACGGTGTTCAGCGACCGTGACCTGAGCGATCGGCCGGCTGAGGTGGCGGCCGCGCTGGAGAGCGCCGATGCCTTTTTCGCCAGCCTGATCTTCGATTTCGACCAGGTGGAGTGGCTGCGCCAGCACGCCGCGGCGGTTCCGATCCGGCTGGTGTTCGAGTCAGCGATCGAGCTGATGGAGCTCACACGGTTCGGACGATTCACGATCGGTGGCAGCAGCGCCGGCATGCCCAAGCCGATCCAGGCGCTGCTGGCCAAATTCGGCAGCGGACGGGAGGAGGACAAGCTGGCCGGCTACATCGGCTTCCTCAAGGTGGGGCCGAAGCTGCTGCGCTTCCTGCCCTTCCGCAAGGCCCAGGACCTGCGCCACTGGCTCATCCTCTACGGCTACTGGAACGCCGGTGGCAGCGAGAACGTGGCTGCCCTGTTCCTTTACCTGGCCCGCCACGGCCTCGGCCTCAGGCCCGGGGCGATCCCGCCGCCAAGGGAATCGCCCAATCTCGGCCTGCTCCATCCCGATCACGCCGGCTTCTTCCTCTCACCACGGGAGTACCTGGCCTGGTTCCAACAAACGCGGCCCCAGAGCGCCGCGGGGCAGGGCAACTGGCCGGTGGTGGGGTTGCTGCTCTACCGCAAGCACGTGATCACGGACCAGCCATACATCCCCCAGCTGATCCGGGCCTTCGAGGCCGCTGAACTGGTACCTCTGCCGGTGTTCATCAACGGCGTGGAGGGGCACATGGCCGTACGCGACTGGATGACCAGCGCCACGGAACTGGCCGCCGACCAGGCGGAGCCGGACAGCGGCGCCCGCCGGGAAGCGGTGGCCGTGGATGCCATCGTCTCCACGATCGGTTTCCCCCTGGTGGGCGGCCCGGCCGGTTCGATGGAGGCGGGCCGCCGCGAGGAGGTGGCGCAGCGCATCCTGCGAGCCAAAAACGTTCCGTATCTGGTCTCTGCGCCGCTCCTCATTCAGGACCTGCACTCCTGGACCCGCCAGGGTATCGGCGGACTGCAGAGCGTGGTGCTGTTTGCTCTGCCCGAAATGGACGGCGCCATTGATCCCGTGCCCCTGGGGGGGCTGGTGGGCGATCGGATCTATCTGATACCCGATCGACTGCGGCGGCTCACCGGGCGCCTGAAGGCCTGGATCGTCCTGCGCCGCAAACCTGCCTCCGAGCGTCGGCTGGCGATCGTGCTCTACGGCTTCCCGCCAGGCTATGGCGCCACCGGCACCGCCGCCCTGCTCAACGTGCCTGACTCCCTGATGGCCGTTTTGAAGGCGCTGGAGGCTGAGGGCTACGACGTGGGCTCCCTGCCGGCAAGTGGCGAAGGACTAATCCGCCAAGTCAAGGACGCCGACGACGCCTGGATCGCCCGCATTCCCGAAGGGCAGCGCTTTGAAGACACCGAGAGCGTGACCGTGACGGCCGACACGCTGCGCCAGTGGCTGGGACCGCTGCACACCGCTCGTATCGAAAAGCAGTGGGGGCCATTGACGTCCACCGGTATCCGCACCCTCGGGGATCGCTTCCTCCTGGGCGGTGTGCGGCTCGGGAACGTGTGGATCGGGGTTCAGCCGCCCTTGGGGGTGGCGGGCGATCCGATGCGCCTGATGTACGAGCGGGATCTCACCCCCCACCCCCAGTACGCCGCCTTCTACGGCTGGCTGCGGCACGGATTCAAGGCCGACGCGGTGCTGCACTTCGGCATGCACGGCACGGTGGAGTGGCTGCCCGGCTCGCCCCTGGGAAACACGGGCTACTCCTGGCCCGACCTGCTGGTGGGTCACCTGCCGCATTTGTACGTCTATGCGGCGAACAACCCGTCCGAGTCGATGCTGGCCAAACGGCGCGGCTACGGCGTGATCGTCTCCCACAACGTGCCGCCCTACGGCCGCGCAGGCCTCTACCGGGAGCTGATCGCCCTGCGGGATCTGATCGCCGAATACCGGGAGGATCCCGAACGCAACGAAGCCCTGCGGGAGGGCATCCTCAAGCAGGTGAGTGACAGTGGCCTCGATGCCGACTGCCCCGCACCCGACAACGCCCCCACCGACCAAGGTGCCTTCAACGCCTGGGTCGTGCGGCTCAGCGGCTACCTGCAGCTGCTGGAGAGCCGCCTGTTCTCCAGCGGCCTTCACACGCTCGGCCGGCCGCCGGATCAGGAGCAGCGGCTCGGCTATCTCAAGGCCTACATGGGCGAGGCCCTCGAACCGGAGCTGCTGGAAGCGATCAGCCGGCTGACCCCGGCCGCTGATGAGCCGACGTTGCGCGCCCAGGCGGCGGAGCTCGAGCACCTCCATCCCGGCTTGTCAGCTGAGCAATCCCAGCGCCTGCTCGATGCCCTGAGGGTCTGCCAGCTGCTGGAGCGCAGCACCGAGGAGATCGACCATCTGCTCGATGGCCTGGGGGGCGAGTATGTCCCCCCTGCCCCCGGCGGTGACCTGCTGCGCGACGGTCCCGGCGTGCTGCCCACCGGCCGCAACATCCACGCCCTGGACCCCTACCGCATGCCCTCACCTGGGGCGATGGCCCGGGGCCGGGCCATCGCCCTGCGCATCCTCGAGAAGCACCGGGCCGAGAATGACGGCGCCTGGCCCGAAACCGTGGCGGTGATGCTCTGGGGCCTCGATGCGATCAAGACCCGCGGCGAATCGCTGGCGATCCTGCTGGAGCTGGTGGGGGCCGAACCGGTGAAGGAGGGCACTGGCCGGATCGTGCGCTACGACCTCAAGCCACTCGACACCCTCGACCACCCGCGCATCGATGTGCTGGTCAACCTGTCGGGGATCTTCCGCGACAGCTTCGTGAATATCGTCGAGTTGCTGGATGACCTGTTCCGCCGCGCCGCCACAGCAGCCGAACCGGAGGAGGGCAACGCCATCCGCCGCCATGCCCGGGCGCTGGAAGCCCAGGGGATCGAAAACCCCACGGCCCGCCTGTTCTCCAACCCCGCCGGTGACTTCGGCTCGCTGGTGAACGATCGGGTCACCGATGCCAACTGGGAGAGCGGTGAAGAGCTCGCGGGCACCTGGCAGGACCGCAACGTGTTCAGCTACGGCCGCGCCGACAAGGGTCAGGCCCGCCCCCAGGTGCTGGCCGCTCTGCTGCGCAGCACTGACCGGGTGGTGCAGCAGATCGACTCGGTGGAGTACGGCCTCACCGACATCCAGGAGTATTACGCCAACACCGGCGGCCTCAAGCGCGCCGCCGAGGTGGCCCAGCGGGACTCCAATCCGGACGGCCGTGTGGCGGCCAGCTTCGTGGAATCCTTTTCGCGCGACACCACCCCTCGTGACCTAGAGGAACTGCTGCGCCTGGAGTACCGCACCAAGCTGCTCAATCCCCGGTGGGCTCAGTCGATGGCGGCGATGGGATCAGGCGGGGCCTACGAGATCTCCCAGCGGATGACGGCCCTGATCGGCTGGGGAGGGACCTCCGGCTTCCGTGACCCCTGGGTCTACGACCAGGCCGCCGACACTTACGCCCTCGATGCGGCGATGGCGCAGCGGCTGCGGGAAGCCAACCCAGAAGCCTTCCGCAACGTCGTGGGCCGCATGCTGGAGGCGAGCAGCCGCGGTCTGTGGAACGCCCCGGCCGAGAAGCTCGACAAGCTCCGCAATCTCTACGACCTCACCGACGCCGAGCTGGAGGGGGTGCCCGTGGCGGCCGGACCCTAGTGGCGGTGTTCCCGCAGGCTGGCCCCTGTTCTGCCGCTTCGCCCTGCGCCGTTCCCCGTCATGCCTTTCCGCTCAATGCCGTCGTGGGGCAGGCCTCGATCCGCACGGCCCTGCTGCTGCTGGCGGTGGATCCGGGCCTGGGCGGGATCGTGATCGCCGGACGGCGGGGCACCGCCAAATCGGTGCTGGCCCGCGCCCTGCACGCCCTGTTGCCACCGATCCGGGTGATCCGGCGCTCCTGCTGCAATGCCGACCCGTCCGCCCCCGGGAACTGGGACGACGCCACTATCGCCCACCGCGCCACGATCAGCCGCACACCCGTGAGCGCGCTGGTTCCCGCGCCATTTGTGCAGGTGCCGCTGGGCGTCACCGAAGACCGTCTGCTGGGCTCCGTCGACGTGAGCGCCTCGATCCGGCGGGGACGGGCCGTATTCCAGCCGGGGCTGCTGGCCGAGGCGCATCGGGGCGTGCTTTACGTCGATGAGCTCAACCTGCTGGATCCCGGTATCGCCAACCTGCTGTTCACGGTGGTGGATGGTGGCTTCAACCAGGTGGAGCGGGAGGGAATCAGCTTCCGCCATCCCTGCCGTCCCCTGCTGATCGCCACCTACAACCCCGCTGAGGGGGAACTGCGGGCCCACCTGATCGATCGTCTGGCCATGGTGCTCTCCGCCGACACCCCGCTGGAGCTGGACGAGCGGGTGGAGGCGGTGGCGAGGGTGCTCCAGCATGCCGCCGATCCGCAGGCCTTCTGGCGGCATTTCGGACCGGGGCTCGAGGAACTGCAGCGACGGATCGCCGCCGGGCGGCGTCTGCTTCCACGGGTGTGCCTGGCGCAGCAGCAGCTGCGCTACCTGGTGGAGGAAGCGATCCGCGCCGGCGTGGAGGGGCATCGCGCCGATCTGTTCGCCGCGCGGGTGGCCCGGGCCCACGCCTCCCTGCAGGGGCGACGACTCGTCGATGCCGGTGATCTCCGCCTGGCCGTGGAACTGGTGATCCTGCCCCGCTCGGCCGCGGTCGCTGCAACGCCGGAGGCCGCGCCGGAACCGCCACCGCCCGCAGCGCCGCCCGGCGATTCCGGAAGCGAGACACCACCGGAGCAGGAGGTGCCACCGCCCGAGCCCGCCACGGGAGAACCCATCAGCGAGGCCATTCCCGACACGTATCTGTTTTCCCCGGAGGGGGTGCTGCTGGATCCGCACCTGCTGGCCCAGGCCGCCCGCGGCAAGCGGCGCCACGGCAAGGCCGGCGGTGGAGGACTGGTGCGCTCGCTGGACCGGGGCCGTTACGTGAAGCCGTTAATTCCCCACGGGCCGATCCATCACGTGGCCATCGACGCCACCCTGCGGGCCGCGGCGCCGCATCAGCGGGCGCGCCGCCGGGCCATCCTCGGCAACTCGCGCCGCGGTGGGCGGGAGTGGCATGGACCGAAGCTGCTGCTGCGCGAGGATGATCTGCGCGTCAAGCAGCTGGTCCGCAAGGCCGGAGCGCTGGTGATCTTCGTGGTGGATGCGTCGGGCTCGATGGCCCTGAACCGCATGCAGGCCGCCAAGGGCGCCGCCCTGCAGCTGCTGAGCGAGGCGTACCGCAGCCGCGACCAGGTGGCCCTGATCACGTTCCGTGGCCGGCGGGCCGAGGTGCAGCTGCCCCCCACCCGCTCGATCACTGCGGCCTCACGCCGGCTCGAACGCCTCCCCTGTGGCGGCGGATCGCCGCTGGCCCATGGCCTGGCACAAGCGGTGCGGCTGGGAGAGAACGCCCGCCGGTCCAAGGATGTGGGCGAGATTCTGATCGTGCTGATCAGCGACGGCAACGCCAATGTGTCGCTCAGCCGCTCGCTGGCCTCCGCCGCGGACCACGGCCCGGGGGGGGAAGGCCCGGAACCCATGGGTCTTGAGGGCATGCGCCAGGAAGTGCTGGGTATTGCGGCAGCGATCCGCCGCCTGGGCATGGAGCTGCTGGTGATCGACACTGGCACCCGACATCGGGACTCCAGCCTGGGGGCTGATCTGGCGCGGCATGGGGGCGGGCGCCATCAACGGCTGCCCAGGGCGAGCCAGAGGGAGATCGCGGCGACCACCCGCGGGCTGTTGGGCCATCGGGCTGTGGCGGCGAATGCCGCCGCTGTCGCTTGAAGATTTGTTGGGGCTGGGTCACTGGATGCAGACCAGCGGCCGACCGTGGGGCCTTGACTCAGCCTCAACCCCTCCAACAATCGGATCAGCTCTAATGCGGGGCGCCCGCCGGATCGGGACGCAAGAGCATGGACATTCCCGCTGGCTGCCGCTGATGCTGGTCACGAATACGGCTTGTGCGCTCGTTCTTGTCGCCCTGCTTGGCGCTGCCCCCGCCGCGGACGCAGCCGAACGATTGACCCAGATCCCCGCACCCTTCCGGGGACTCTGGATGGCGCAGTTGCGGCATTGCCAGGCGGGGCCGACCGACGAGTCGTGGCTTCGGATCGAGGCCGGCCGGCTCAGCTTCTACGAGAGCAGCGGACTCGTGCTCGCGGTGGTGGCCGGTGGCACAGATGAGATCGCCGTGATCACGGAACTCTCCGGGGAGGGCAGTACCTGGCTCCATCCGCTCCGCCTGCGGCTGGATGGCACGGGTCAGCGGCTGACGTTGGAGACAGTGGGCGTGGACGGGAGCATCGGCCGTGTGCGCTGTCCCGGCACCTGAAGCTCCGCCTGGGAGCATCGCCCCTCCCCGTCCTGCAGGCTGGCGGTGATGGCGTCGATCAGGGCTCCGCCCTGCTCGCGCCAGTCCTGCCGAATCTTGAAGCCCAGCGCCACCGAGTCGCCGTCACGGCGGCGCAGGGCAAAGACCTCCCCATGGGATGGAGTGGGAATCGACGTGGTGAAGGACTCCCCCTCCACCCACTCCCCCAGCAGACGGCGGCGCAACGGCTGGCCGTCGCCGCGCGCCCCCGCCAGGAACACCACCTTCACATAGTCACGCAGCTCGGCAGGAGTCATGCCGGCCTTGGTGTCGGTGACCTCGGGCGGAAACCGCACGACCGTCAGAGTGAAGAGCTCCTCACCTGGCTTCGCCTGCGGCGGATGGGCTACCAGCAAGGCATCCAGCCCCACCTCCTGCGGCACGGAGAGGGGCAGGGGTGAGCGGAAGCAGAATCCATGCATCGACACCAGAGTCTGCGCTCCAGCGGATGTCGCAGCCGTGAGAACCAGCGCCAGATAAACGAGCGGCATCGCGGTGAAGGGAAGCAGGAGAGTGGATAGACCGCTGATCAGCAACAAAACACCCCCGTCTGTCACGCGGGTTCACCTGAGCTGTGAGGTCGCTACGCGCGGGCTTCCTCATGGTCGCTCCACGGGCAAGGGCTGAGGCTGCGGATCGGCGACAGGCGCCGTCGCCGCCCTTGCCTTCGCGAGGCACCACTCGGGCGTCCCGCGCTTTGCCGTTCATGGCCGCGTCCCAGTCCCGTTCACACAAATCCTTCGATGGCCCCACGGCAGAAGAAAAGATCGTCGCCTCCTTGATCGAGCTGATGGAGACCGGATCAGCCCCCTGGCGGCGGCCCTGGGATGGCAACGGTGGCGGCCATCACGTCATCTGCTCTCGGGCCATCGCTACCGCGGCGCCAACCCGATCCTGCTCACCCTCGGCCTGGACATCCGGGCATAGGCCCTGCCGTTCTGGTGCGGCTTTGCCGAGGTCAGGAAGCTCGGCATCTTCCCCTGCAAGGGCAGCAAGGCGGTTCACATCCTGCGGCCCCAGCTGCATATCCGCGAAGAGCCAGGCGCTGGCGGGGAAGTCACCCTGCGCAGCTGGGCCAGCTACCGGCCAGTGGCGGTCTTCAATGCCGCCGATCTCGAGGGCCCGACCCTCCCCGGCCTGGTGGAAGCCCGCCAGGCAGCAGAAGGCGTGGAGCGCAAGCCGGAGCCTGAGCGCCTGGAAGCGGCAGGCAGAAGCGGTGCTGGCTGCCTGGCCGGTGCCGGTCAGCTTTGGCGGGGATCGCGCCTGCTATCTGCTCGGCATCGATCGGATCCAGCTGTCCGATCGCGCCAGCTTCCACTCGCCCGCTGCGTTCTGCGCCGCCTCGGCCCATGAGCAGATCCACTCCACCGGCCACGAATCCCGCCTCAAGCGCGATCTGGGTGGTGCCTTCAGGAAGGCGCGCTATGCCCGTGAGGAGCTGGTCGCCGAATTAGGGGCGGTGCTGCTGGGTGATCGGCTGGAGATCGGCAGCGAGATCGAGAGCCATGCCGCCTATCTCGGCAACTGGATCGTGCTGCTCAAGGAATCGCCGAAGGTGCTCTTCCAGGTGCTCAGCGAGGCGCGGCAGGCGGCGGATTTGATTTGCCCTGAGGTGCCTGGGCAGCCAAAGGTAGACGGCGAGGCACACCCTGCCTGAATGCTGCGTGCTCTCCCCCGTAGCTCAGCCTCCCGGCGTCAGAAATGACGATGGCTTGCCGCTATAGGTCACGACCACCCTTTTCTTCGCTCGGGTGGCTGCCACATGAAGCAGGGATCGCTCCTGCTGCTCGAACTGTTCACGCGAGACCTGATCCGGCCGCCTGCTCACCTCCACGCGATAGGGCATCTGGTCGGACGTGAGCTCGGGGATGAAGACCTGGTCAAATTCCAGCCCTTTGACGCGATGCATCGTGGCCACGCGCAGGACAGGATCGCTGGGATCATCGGCTTCATTGGTCTCAATCAGCCGAACAGGGAACCCCGCCTTTTCCAGTGTCTGGGCGATCCGGTCGCGGGCGGACTTGGTCCGCAGGGTGACGCAGGTGGAGGCGAGGTTGCCATCGATCCCGCGAAGCTGGGTGAGGGAGTCCTGTAGGAAGCGCTGTTCGTCAGCCGGGTCCTCGAAACCCCGGAGCACGGGCTTCTCGCCGTGGAGAAGCGAGCGGTAATCGCTGCTGGGGTCGTTGCCGCCATCAAGGTCGTCGAAGTCGACCCCCTCCAAGACAGCAGTCGCCCAGGCGCGGGTTTCCTCGGTGGTGCGGTAGTTGATGCGCAGCTTGCGAGAACGACCGCGTACGTCGATGCCACAGCGGCTGATCTCAGGCTCCCAAACGAACCGTCCTGCCGGAGACCGGGCCCGGTGCCACGTGCTCATCGGTGGGATCGAGGCGCTCCCCCAGCCAGGCCACCGGCAGCATCAGCAGCATCGGCAGGGCACACATCCCCAGTTGCTCCAGGTTGAGCGGGGCGGTGCCAAAGAAGCGATTCATCGATGCCGTCTGGCTGAAGATCCACTGCACCACCACGGTGCCGACGATCCCGAGCGGCACGGCGGGCGCCGTGGCGAGAGCACGCCAGCCCAGCCGCGGCAGGGCCATCAGTGTGGTGCCCCACTGGCTGATGCTCACCAGATACCCCAGATGGGCCAGCACCAGCCCTTGCACCGCCATGGTGCGGGCCAGGGCCAGGTCCCCCAGCCGCTGCTCGCTCCAGAAGAACAACCCGAAGATCACCATCCAGTTGAACAACGACACCACGAGCACGCGGCGGATCAGGCTGCCAGTGAGCAATGGCTGCTGCGGTGGTCGCGGCGGCTGCTGCATCAGCCAGGGGGCGACGGGCTCGAAGGCCAGGGCGATCGACATCGTGAGCGAGCAGATCATGTTGAGCCAGAGCACTTGCAATGCCGTGACCGGCAGAGGGGTGGCGAGCAACGCCCCCAGCAGGATCGTCATCGAGGCGCCGCCATTCACTGGCAGCACGAAGGCGATGGTCTTGCGCAGGTTGAGGTACACGGTTCGGCCCTCTTCCACCGCCGCCTCGATCGTGGCGAAGTTGTCGTCGGTGAGCAGCATGTCGGCGGCCTGATGCGCCAGCTCGGTGCCACCGGCGCCCATGGCGATGCCGATGTAGGCCTGCTTGAGGCCGGGGGCGTCGTTGACGCCGTCGCCGGTCATCGCGACCACCTCGCCCTTGGCCTGCAAGGCCTGAACCAGCTGTAATTTCTGTGCCGGCGCCACCC
>NZ_JAGQBY010000002.1:0-45893 GCF_024345875.1 Synechococcus sp. EJ6-Ellesmere | reverse complement strand
GTCGCTGGCTCCCCGGCCCTGAGCACAGCGCCCCTGCGCTCAGCGCTCGGGACGATCCGGCGCACGGATACGCACCACCGACCACACCAGTCGGGCCAAACCCGCCGGCAGCGCCAGCACCCCGCCCAGCCCCGGCATCGCCAGGCCCAGCAGGCGGTACACCCCGTTGATCAGCAACAGCAGCGCCGCGATCGCCAGGCCCAGCAGCAGCAGCAGCCCAGAGGCCTGCAGCAGGCCCACCAGCAGACTGATCAGACCATTGCCGATCTGGCTGAGCCCGCGGATCAGAGCGCTGATCACCTTGCTGAGCACCAGCAGCGAATCCAACCGGCTGGGGAGCTGCATCAGCAGCAGCAGCACCCCGATTCCAGCCGCCCCGTTCAGCAGGGCCATCACGGCCTCCCGCCAGGGGGATCCACTCCGCCGCTGGCGCGAGAACACCTTGCGGGGCAACTGGCTCTTGCGGCCCGGATCCGGCAGGTGCGTCTTCATGGCGGCGGCCTCTCAATCGAGCGTGTAGCCCGCACCACGCATCCAGCGCTCGAATTCCAGCAGCACCAGTTCATTGGGGCAATCCACCAGGCTGAGGCCCGCCACAGTGCAATCCCCCTGGCCGCCGTGGTGAAGCGAAAGGTGAAAGTCCTTGCCACTGAGGCCACAGACCTCGGGATCACTGCGCACAACCACATCCAGGGAGGCCCCCAGCCGATTCACCCGTCGGCGCAGTTCAGACCAGCTGGTGGTCATGGCTTTGTCGTCATCGCAGCAGGACCATGGAGCGCAGACTCATCGGCAACCCAGGCAACGCCAGGGGGCTCTCCCTTTGAGTGTGGCCACAGGTTCCTGTTCGTCAATGGGGCAGGCACTTAGCGGGGAGGGGTGAGCGGGGAGGTGGGGGTGGCCGCGCGGCTGGCGGCCGGGGCGGCCGTGCGCCGCGGCAGGGGCACCATCAGGCCAAGGGCGGCGGTGATCGCCAGGGCGGCCAGACCGGCAGCGGGGGCGGCCAGGCGCTGACGCAGGGGCACGCGCTCAAGGATTTCGCGGCGGTGCAGGGGCCGATCGGGGGGCAGGCTGAACCCCAGCTGCACGCGGGGATCGAGGCGGAGCTGATCCAGGCAGCGCACCAGGTCAGCAAGCTCGGCGTCATCGAAGCTGAGCTCAAGGGGCTGGGTGTCGGGCTGGCTGCTGTGCAGGCGCAAGCGGTGGGCCAGGCGGTTGCGCAGGCCGGCCCTGGAGGAGGAGATGGGCTCCATCTGCACAGGATCCGTCGCCGCCCCCATCGGCTGCGGCACGGAACTCACGAGATGACGTGCGTAGGGCAGCACCACGGCCAGCAGGGACTGGAGGTGATCGCGTTTGCCCTCCAGGGTGGGATGACCGGCCAGATCCAGCTCCCAGGCCGAGAGGATACCGATCACCTCCGGTCCGTGGCCGGCGGAGAGGTCAGGGAGTCCATCGATGCGCAGGCGGCAGCTGGTCTGCTCGTAGCGGTAACTGAGTTTCATGCCGCAGCATCCATCAAGCTGGCTTTGAGACGGTCGAAACCGCCCCGGCCGGAGCCGAAGGCCAGTCCCTGCACCAGCTGACGCTGCAGCCGGGGACCCTCCTGGGGATCCAGCAACTTCTGCACGCCTCCGCGGCGGGGATTGAGACGTTCGCGCACCAGTTCATCGAGCCGGGTGCGGAACAGCTGCCAGCGCTGCTGGGTGACCGGTTCAGGTTCAGAGGCCGAGAGCAGCTGCCGCAGCATCGGGTAGAGCCGCTCGGCCATGGCACAGAGCAGGCTGATCAGGGCGTCGGTTTCAGGTTCGCTGAGTTCGCCCCGGCGGCAAGCCAGCCTCAACGGGTTGTAGCAGCGCCGCTTCCACAGCTCCACACGATTGGGGAAGAGGGAGCCGAAGCCGAGCTGGCTGGCCATCCAGACCATGGCTTCGCCACCGTTGAGATCGAGGGCCTCGACGCTGAGCAGCATCAGGTCGAGCCGCTCCAGCCCCCGGCGCGAGAGGCGGGCAGCAGGCCGTGGCGGTGGGGGCTGCTCCACGGCGGCTTCCGCGGTTGGAGCGGTGATTGTGACGTCGGCCATGGCTGCGATGATGCCAGCGCCCGCGCCGATCCGTCACCCGATCGCTTCTCCATGGCCCTGAGCACCACAGTCCCCGAGTTGGGCGAGCCCATTGATCTGCGGGGACTGGTCAGGGATGTGCCCGATTTCCCTAAGCCCGGCATCCTCTTCCGCGACCTCACTCCGCTGATGCGTGACCCCCGGGGCTGGAAGGAAGTGGTGCGCCTGTTGGCGGGGGTTTGCGCGCAGCTGCGCCCGGATCTGATCGTGGGCATCGAATCCCGGGGCTTCATCGTGGGCACGGCCCTGGCCACGGCCGTGGAGATCGGCTTCGTGCCGGTGCGCAAGCCCGGCAAGCTGCCCGGCCAGGTGCGCGCCGTGGACTACTCCCTGGAATACGGCCACGACCGCCTCGAGATCCAGCACGACGCTCTGGCGGGCGGGCCGCGGGTGTTGATCGTCGACGACCTGCTGGCCACGGGCGGCACCGCCGCGGCCTGTGCCCAGCTGGTGACCGAGGCCGGCGGCGACCTCTGCGGCTTTGGCTTCGTGGCGGAGCTGGCGGACCTCGGCGGGCGCTCGCGCCTGCCAGGAGACCATCCGGTGGAGTCCCTGATCGTCTACGCCTGAGATCAGGCCTGCTGGTCCTGCCAGGCCAGCACCTGATCGAACTGATCGAGGCTGATCAGCCCGAAGCGCCAGAGGATCACTGGCAGCGGAGCCTGCTCCTGATCGGCCTGGCGGATCCCCAGCGCCAGCGCGTTCTCGCTCAGGCCCTGCTCATGGCGCAGGTAACGCACCAGGGCGGAGGAGGGAATCGGCTGGGGGGAGGTGCTGATCACCATCGGATCATTGGAGCTCTCGGGCTCACGCGGGCCGGAGCCGTGCTGCCCTCACTCTGACCAGCGGGCGGCAAGGCGGCAAGGGCCCAGGGTCATCGCCTTGAGGCTGAGGTGCCTCAGGGCGCTGGAGCGGCGCATCAGGCCGAGAGCCAGCCGGCGACCCCTCAGCAGCAGCGGCTGCCGGTTGGAGAAGATCCGCACCAGCAGGTCGGTGCTGAGCAGGGTGATCAGCACATCGGCCCAGCGGCGGCGGCCATAGGCCCCGGCCACCGCGGCAGGCGACAGCCCTCCTGCCGCCGCCCGCAGGGCCTGCCGCTGCAGGTCCTCCACATCCCGCCAGCAGAGATTCATCCCCTGGCCGCCCACCGGATGGCAGCGATGGGCCGCCTCACCCACCAGGGCCAGCGAACCGCGGTGGAAGCGGCGGACGAGCTCGAGAGCCACCGGGAAGGCCCGGGGAGTGTCGAGCAGGGCCTCGGGCTGAAGGCTGTCCGGAAGCGCGGTGGCGAGGGCATCGAGAAAGGCCACGGGATCGAGCGCTTCCAGCCGTCGCAGGCGCTCAGCCGGAGCGCTCCAGACCAGCTGGGCGGTGCCGTCGCCAAGGGGCAGCACGGCGAATGGACCCTCGCGGCGAAAGAGTTCCCAGGCCTGATCGGGGGCCGAGCCGCGCAAGCGCACCTGGGCGGTGAGACAGCCCTGGCGGTAGGGGAGGCTCCAGCGCCTGATCCCCGCCGACTCCCGGGTGGGCGAGGCGCTGCCATCGGCGGCAACCAGAAGATCGGGCGGATCGAGGGAGTCGGCCACAGGGATTCCAGCCTCGCCAAGGCTCAGACTGATGCCGGGATGGGCTTCAAGCTGCTCCAGCAGCCGTTGCATCAGCGGATGATGCTGCAGGATCCAGCCCACAGCCGCTGCCTCGTCGGAGCGGCCCACACCGAACCCCACCTCGGCCGGGCCGAAGCCGATCGCTCGTCCTGCCTCCAGATCACAGAGCCGCAGCGAGCGAAAAGGAACCGCCACATCCGCCAGCTGCGGCCAGAGCCCCAGGCGCTGCAGAAAGAGGCGACTGGAGTGGCTGAGGGCATAGGCGCGGTGGCGTGCCTGAAGCTGAGCGCCGCTGAGCGGATCCATCAGCTGCACCCGCCAGCCCGCCTGCGCCAGAGCCAGGGCCGTCAAGGCACCGGTGGGCCCCCCACCGAGTACGCGGGCCCGGAGCAGGGTCGACCGCTCAGTGATCGGCGGACAAGCTGGGGCCAGCACAGGGGCCAGGGCAAAGGCGCTCATGGGCTTCAGTGGCGGCCACAACAAAGCCGCAACAGAAAGTCTGCTGCGGCCAGTGGTTGAGTGCGGTGGCAGGACTCAGCCGATGCCGAGCAGGCCGCGGGTGAAGGCCTCGCCGCCCAGGGCGAATTCAGTGGCCAGGAGGGCAATGAAGCCAAGCATGGCCATGCGGCCATTGAGCTTCTCGGCGCGCTCGTGGAACCCCCAGCCGCTCTCGGGGCTCACCACTTCCATGCGGGGCTCGGTGGCGAAGGCATTGAGTCGGCCGCCGTCTTCGGTGGTGACGGTGGCGCCGCGGATGGTGGCGCGCTCGCTGGCGGTCACAGGAGCCGAGCTGGGGGCGGTGGCGGTGGCTTGAGCCATGGGGATCTCCGTTTCGATGAACTCAATGTAACACATTGTTGCGGAACGTAAACACCTGTTGGTTGAAGCGGGCCGCTTCAGCGCAGGCGCCGCAGGCACAGCTCCTCGAAAGCCGGCCGCAGCAGGTAGGGATACTCGCCCACCCAGACCTTGAGCTGCGGGATCCAGGCGTCGCTCATGGCATCGATCCGGGAGAAATCAGGACGCTCGCTCAGCACCAGACCGCGGACGACCATGCCGCGGCGGATCGTCTGATGCTTCTTCTCCATCGGGAAGCGCACCGAGCCCAGGTAGCCGTCGTCGTCTTCCAGCTCCAGCGAGAGCCAGGTGCGCCGGTTCTCCACCAGCTCCAGCCGACCGCGCTGATCCGCCTGCTCCTTGCGCTGCTCCACCAGCTCCTTGGTGAACAGGTCCCCCACCCGCGCCTCGTAGAGCGCCGCCCGGGGGTAGCGGCGCAGGGTGGCGTTCTTGCGGCCGGCCTCGAGGATCGGGCCCCAGAGCACGTAGAGCAGCAGCACAAAGCCCGCCACCAGCCAGAGCGAACCGAAGCGGTAGGAGAACTGGCTCTGGGCGATCAGCAGCGAGATCACCCCGCCGATCACCGAGATCAGCACCCGCTGCAGGATCTTCTGGGGATTGCCGCTGCAGAAACTGAACTGGGGACCGCTGGCCACCGCCGGAATCAGTCGCTGCAGTTCACCGGGTTTGAGGGGAATCAGCATGGCGTCAGAGCAGGCGCTCGAGCCCGTAGACCAGGCCCTGCAGCTGGCACACCCGGCGCAGGGTGAGCAGCACGCCGGGCATGTAGGCGGAGCGCTCAATCGTGTCGTGACGCAGGGTGTAGGTCTCCCCCGGGGCGCCGAACATCACCTCCTGGTGGGCCACCAACCCGGGCAGCCGCAGCGAGTGCAGCCGCAGGCCGCTCTCCCGCTGACCGCCGCGGCAGCCCGCCAGCGTTTCGTGCTCCTCCACCTGGGGCGCATTGAAGGTTTTGCCCAGCTCCTCGATCAGCTCGGCGGTCTTGAGACAGGTGCCGCTGGGGGCATCCGCCTTGCGGTTGTGGTGGAGTTCGGTGAGCTCGGCGAAGTCGTAGAAACGGGCGGCGGCGGCGGCGGCCTGCTGCAGCAGCACCATGCCCACGGAGAAATTGGGAATCACGGCACCGCCGATGCCGGCCTTTTCGGCGAACACCGCCAGCTCACCCAGTTGCTCGGGGCTCAGGCCGGTGGTGCCGATCACCGGATGGACGCCATAGGCGATCGCGGCGCGGGTGTGCTCGTGGACCACCGAGGGGTGGGTGAAATCCACCAGCACAGCCCCGGCTCCGGGACCATCGCCCCGCACCGCCTGGCTGGCCTGGCAGAGGCAGCCTTCGAAATCGGCGGTGATCGCCACCTCCAGCTCCCCCAGGCCCAGCTCCAGACCCACGTCGGCCCCCTCCTTGCCAGGGGTGGTGTCGATCGCGCCGATCAGGCGGCAATCCCCCGCTGTGGTCACGGCTTTGACCACCTCGGCCCCCATGCGGCCCAAGGCACCGGCCACCACCACCGGGATCGAAGCAGGGAGCGCGTCGGTGGGGGTCATGGGCCGGGCGTGATCTCTGCGTGGGGGGAGCCTATGGCGTCGATTCCGGCCCCGGCGGCGCTCCTGTAACGCCTTGGGGCGCAAAGTCACGCGGCTTGAGGAGCTTTCGTAGGCTCCTTCACATTGCTCAACTCCAGCGCCGATGTTCACGCAGGTCCGCTCCGCCAACCGCCGGGTCAGCCCTGGCAACGGCGAGGCCCCAGCCGGCAGTGAAGGTCGGGCGGTGATGCGTGCGGTGTACGTGGTGCTCGAGCCCCAGTACCAGAACGCGCTCACCCAGGCGGCCACCAGCCTCAACGCCACCAACCCCGCCCTGGCTGTTGATCTGAGCGGCTACCTGATCGAGGAGCTGCGCGATCCGGAGAACTACGCCGCCTTCTGCGCCGATGTGGCCGAAGCCGATGTGTTCATCGCCTCGTTGATCTTCATTGAAGACCTGGCCCAGAAGGTGGTGGAGGCGGTGGCGCCCCACCGCGGCCGCCTCAAGGCCGCCGTGGTGTTCCCCTCCATGCCGGAGGTGATGCGGCTCAACAAGCTGGGCACGTTCTCGATGGCCCAGCTGGGCCAGAGCAAGAGCGCCATCGCCAGCTTCATGAAGAAGCGGAAGGAGGCCAATGGCGCCGGCTTCCAGGACGCGATGTTGAAACTGCTCAACACCCTGCCCACGGTTCTCAAATATCTGCCGGTGGAGAAGGCGCAGGACGCCCGCTCCTTCATGCTCAGCTTCCAGTACTGGCTGGGGGGAACGCCGGACAACCTGCGCAACTTCCTGTTGATGCTGGCCGACAAATACGTGTTCCCCCGGGGCGACACCGGCCGGCCCGAGCTCGAGGTGGCCGAACCGGTGGTGTTCCCGGATCTGGGCCTCTGGCATCCCCTGGCGCCGGGGATGTTCGAAGACCTCAAGGAATACCTGAACTGGAACGCCAGCCGCGCCGACCTGAGCGAGAAAGCCCGCAGTGGTCCGGTGATCGGCCTGGTGCTGCAGCGCAGCCACATCGTCACCGGCGACGAGGCCCACTACGTGGCTGTGATCCAGGAACTGGAATACCGGGGCGCCACGGTGATCCCGGTGTTCTGCGGCGGGCTGGATTTCTCCAGGCCCGTCAAGGCCTTCTTCTACGACCCACTCAATCCCGAGCAGCCGATCGTGGATGGGGTGGTGAGCCTCACCGGCTTCGCCTTGATCGGCGGCCCGGCCCGCCAGGACCACCCCCGCGCCATCGAGGCGCTCTCGAAGCTGAACCGGCCCTACATGGTGGCCCTGCCGCTGGTGTTCCAGACCACCCAGGAGTGGGAGGAGAGCGACCTGGGTCTGCACCCCGTGCAGGTGGCCCTGCAGATCGCCATCCCCGAACTCGATGGCGCCATCGAGCCGATCGTGCTCAGCGGGCGCGACGACGCCACCGGCAAGGCCCACACCCTCCAGGACCGGGTGGAAGCGATCGCCGAGCGGGTGATCCGCTGGGCCTCCCTGCGCACCAAGCCCCGCCTCGACAAGAAGCTGGCGATCACGGTGTTCAGCTTCCCGCCCGACAAGGGCAACGTGGGCACCGCCGCCTACCTCGATGTCTTCGGCTCCATCCACCGGGTGCTGGAGGAGATGAAGCGCAAGGGCTACGACGTGCAGAACCTGCCGCGTGATTCCAAAGCGCTGATGGAAGCGGTGATCAACGATCCCGAGGCCCTGCAGGGTGCACCGGAGCTGGCGATCGCCCACCGCATGAGCGTCGAGGAGTACGAGCGGCTCACCCCCTATTCCGAGCGGCTGGAGGAGAACTGGGGCAAGCCTCCCGGCAACCTCAACTCCGACGGCACCAACCTGCTGATCTACGGACGCCACTTCGGCAATGTGTTTGTTGGCGTGCAGCCCACCTTCGGCTACGAAGGCGATCCGATGCGGCTGCTGTATTCCCGCAGCGCCAGCCCCCACCACGGCTTCGCCGCCTATTACACCTATCTCGAGAAGGTCTGGGGAGCCGACGCGGTGCTGCACTTCGGCACCCACGGCTCGCTGGAATTCATGCCCGGCAAACAGATGGGCATGAGCGAAACCTGCTACCCGGATTCACTGATCGGCGCCCTGCCGAATCTTTACTACTACGCGGCCAACAACCCCTCAGAAGCCACGATCGCCAAGCGGCGGGGCTACGCCGCCACGATCAGCTACCTCACCCCACCGGCCGAGAATGCAGGGCTTTACCGGGGCCTGAAGGAGCTGGGCGAGCTGGTGGGCTCCTACCAGCAGCTGCGCGAGAGCAGCCGCGGCGTGCAGATCGTCAATGCGATCGTCGAAACGGCCCGCCAGCACACCATCGGCAAGCCGCCCACCGCCGAGGAGGCGATCGCCACCCTGGTGAACATCGCCGCTCTGGAGCGGGAGGAGGAGGGCTACCGCAGCCTGCCGGCCCTGCTCGCCGAGAGCCTGGGCCGCACGATCGATGAGGTGTATCGCGGCAACGACGCCGGGGTGCTGGCGGATGTGGAGCTGAACCAACGGATCACCGAGGCCTGCCGCGGGGCGGTGGCCTCGATGGTGCGTGCAGTCACCGGCAGAGATGGCCGGGTGGATCTCAAGGGCCGCTTTGGCTGGTTCTTCGCCCTGCTGGAGCGCTTCGGTTATGAGCGGCCCAGCCCCTGGCTGAGCGCCTGCCGCGCCTCAGGCTTTGCGGCAGTGGAGCCCACCGAACTCGACAAACTGTTCGGCTACCTGCGCTTCTGCCTCGAGCAGATCTGCGCCGACATGGAGATGGAGAGCCTGCTGAGGGCCCTCGACGGCGAATACGTGATCCCCGGCCCCGGTGGCGATCCGATCCGCAACCCGGGCGTGCTGCCCAGCGGCAAGAACATCCACGCCCTCGACCCCCAGGCGATCCCCACCCGCGCCGCCATCGCCGCCGCCAAGGTGGTGGTGGACCGGCTGATCGAGCGCCAGAAGGCCGAGCAGGGCACCTGGCCGGAAACGATCGCCTGCGTGCTCTGGGGCACCGACAACATCAAGACCTACGGCGAATCCCTCGCCCAGATTCTCTGGTTCATCGGTGTGCGCCCCGTGCCCGATTCGCTCGGCCGGGTGAACAAGCTGGAGCTGATCTCCCTGGAGGAGCTGGGCCGCCCCCGCATCGACGTGGTGGTGAACTGCAGCGGCGTGTTCCGCGATCTGTTCATCAACCAGATGGGCCTGATCGATCAGGGCGTGAAGATGGCCGCCGAGGCCGATGAACCCCTGGAGCTGAACTTCGTGCGCAAGCACTCCCAGGAGCAGGCGGCGGCGCAGGGCATCAGCCTGCGCGAGGCCGCCACGCGGGTGTTCTCCAATGCCAGCGGCAGCTATTCATCGAATGTGAACCTGGCGGTGGAGAACAGCACCTGGGAAGAGGAGGGCGAACTGCAGGAGATGTACCTGTCCCGCAAAACTTTCGCCTTCAACGCTGACAACCCGGGCGAGATGAACCAGAACCGCGACGTGTTCGAATCGGCAATGAAAACCGCCGACGTCACTTTCCAGAACCTGGAGTCGGCCGAGATCTACCGCACCGGTGTCAGCCACTACTTCGACTCCGACCCCACCAAGCTGATTGCAGGGCTTCGCGACGACGGCAAAGCCCCGACGAGCTACATCGCCGACACCACTACCGCCAATGCCCAGGTGCGCTCGCTGAGTGAAACGATCCGGCTGGATTCACGCACCAAGCTGCTCAACCCCAAGTGGTATGAGGGCATGCTCAATTCCGGCTACGAAGGGGTGCGCGAAGTGGCCAAGCGGCTCAACTTCACCCTCGGCTGGAGCGCCACCAGCGGTGCAGTAGACAACTTCGTGTATGAAGAGGCCAATGACACCTTCATCAACGACGCTGAGATGCGCAAACGACTGATGGAACTCAACCCCCACAGCTTCCGCCGCATCGTGGGCACTCTGCTGGAAGTGAATGGTCGTGGCTACTGGGAGACCAGCGAGGAAAACATCGCCCAGCTCCAGGAGATCTACCAAGAGATCGAAGACCGGATCGAGGGAGTCACAACTCCCTGAACGGCTACGGCCAGTCGATCAGCGGGCCAGCCGGGACCACACCGGAAGGGTTGATGGTGGGATGGCTTTGGTAGTAGTGGCCCTTGATGTGCTGCATGTTCACGGTCTCAGCCACTCCTGGGAAGAGATAGAGCTCACGCACATAGCGCCAGAGGTTGGGGTAATCGACGACGCGGCGCAGGTTGCACTTGAAATGGCCCACATAGACAGCATCGAAGCGCACCAGGGTGGTGAACAGCCGCCAGTCTGCTTCGGTGAGGCGCCTTCCGAACAGGTAGGGCTGATCCGCCAGGCGCTGCTCCAGCAGGTCGAGGGTGGCAAACAGTGGTTGGATGGCCTCGTCGTAGGCCTCCTGGCTGGTGGCGAAGCCGCAACGGTACACACCATTGTTCACCGTGTCATAGATCAGCTGATTGAGCCGATCAATCTCATCCCAGAGAGTCTCGGGATAATAGTCGCCGGGGGCGGCGCCAAGGCCATCGAAAGCGCTGTTGAACATGCGAATGATCTCCGAGGATTCGTTGTTCACGATCTGCCCCGTCGCTTTGTCCCAGAGCACTGGCACCGTGACTCGTCCGCTGTAGTTCGGGTCGGAGTTCGTGTAGATCGTATGCAGGGCCTCGGCGTGGTGGATCGGGTCAGGGATCACCCCTTCCCCCGGCTGAAACGTCCAACCCTCGTTCCCCATCAACCAGTGGACCACCGACACCGACACCATCGAGGCCAGACCCTTGATGCTGCGGAAGATGACCGTGCGATGGGCCCAGGGGCAGGCGTGGGAGATGTAGAGGTGGTAGCGATCCGCTTCGGCGCCAAAGCCCCCTTCGCCGCTGGGACCGGGGCGGCCGTCTGGCGTGACCCAGTGGCGGAACTGCGAGGCGGAGCGAATGAACCGTCCGCCGCTGCTGCTGGTGTCGTACCACCGGTCGTGCCAGACCCCGTCAACGAGCAGTCCCACGCCAGAGCCCCAGAGGCGCCCACCGTAACCAGCGTGAGCCGATAGGGTCGGCCCCAAGATCCCCTGCCGCTCCCTTGCCATGGACGTGATCGACGCCATCTACGCCCGGCGGGCGGTGAAGCACTTCGACCCCAGCCACCGCCTTACGGCAGAAGAGGAGCGGCGACTGCTGGAGGCCACCATTCAGGCGCCCACCAGCTTCAACATCCAGCACTGGCGGTTTGTGATCCTGCGCGATGCCGGCCTGCGGGCCACGATCCGCCAGGACTGCGGCAACGACCAGGCCCAGATCAACCACGCCTCCCTGCTGGTTCTCTTCACCGCCGACATGAAGGCCTGGAGCAAGCAGCCCGAGCGCTACTGGGTGAATGCTCCGCAGCCTGTCGCTGAACTGCTGGTGGGCTGGATGGGCCCCTTTCATGAGGGCAGGGAGTGGCTGCAGCGCGATGAGGCCCAGCGCTCAATCGGCCTGGCCATGCAGACCCTGATGCTGGCAGCCACCGGCATGGGCTACCAGAGCTGCCCGATGATCGGCTTCGAGATCGAGAAGCTCTCTGAGCTGATCCGTCTGCCGGCAGACCATGTGATGGGTCCGATGGTGGCGATCGGCAAAGGCACCCAGGACCCCTGGCCCAAACCGGGGCAGCTGGCGCTCGACGAGCTGGTGGTTGAGAACGGATTCTGACCCTGGGGGGGGTCAGAGCCTTGAGCCGAATCCGCTTCGATGGCCCAGAACCCAGTGGTGACAGGAGCTGAAGCCAAAGGTGATGTGGAGGCACTGGCAATGAAAGATTTTCGACTGGATGGCAAAAGGGCTTTGATTTCCGGAGGCTCAAAAGGCCTCGGTGCCGCAATCGCGGAAAGATTCTCCGAGGCTGGAGCAGACATCGGTGTGATCGGCAGGGACAGGGATGCACTGAGCAGGATCAAAAGCATTGTCGAGAACAACCATCGCAACTGCTGCGTGATCGAAGAAGACGTGTCTTCGATCGAGGGAGCCAGGCGAGCCGGCGACAAAGCACTGGCCATCCATCCAGAATGGGATGTCCTTGTCAACAATGCCGGCATTGCCAGAGTCCAGTCGATCCTTGAAACCACCCAGGGCAACTGGGATGATATATTTTCAGTCAATCTTCGCTCAGCCCTGCTTCTTTCTCAGGCCATTGTCCCCCAGATGATCAAGAGGGGGCATGGAAAGGTGGTCAACATCTCTTCGATTGGGGCCTTCATCGGCACCCCAGGATTAGGAGCCTATGCGGCATCAAAAGCAGCCCTCAACCAACTGACCAGGACCATGGCCGTTGAATGGGGTCCGCACAATATTCATGTCAACGCTCTCTGTCCAACGGTCATCCTGACCAAAATGGGCCATGACATCTGGGACAGTCCTTCCATGGAAAAACCCAGACGGGAGAAAGAACAAAGAATACCCCTGCATCGCTTTGGAGAACCGTCAGAAGTAGCCAATGTTGCCCTGTTTCTGGCCAGTGCCGCATCGGATTTTGTTCAGGGAGTCTCTCTTCCTCTGGATGGAGGCTTGACCATCGCTCCTTAGAGACCTGCAGGCCGACCTCGGTGATGACCATGACCGGGACTCGTCTTTGATCTGCAGTGAGTCGGAGAGCCGACTACGCAGGCAGCGAATCCCTGGGCGTCGAGCCACTCAGCCTGGCCCCTCAGCCGCTACGGATTGTGTTGGGCGCCTGCTCCCCCCGGCGGTGCTGCATACGGTCGAGAGGGATGACTCCAGCCCACGTCGCTTGCCAGGAGACAGTCGATGACCGCCATCAGCCAGTGCCCATTTGCGGGCCGCTCCGGGGCGCCCACCACAGCCGGGGATCAGTCGAACCGCCACTGGTGGCCCCACCAGCTCAACCTGGCCATCCTTCACCAGCATGCGCCGGCCTCCAACCCGCTCGGGGCAGCGTTCAACTACGCCGAGGCGTTCAACGAGCTGGATCTCGCCGCCGTGAAGCGGGATCTCCATGCCCTGATGACCGACTCCCAGGACTGGTGGCCGGCTGACTGGGGGCACTACGGCGGTCTGTTCATCCGCATGGCCTGGCACAGCGCCGGCACCTACCGCACCTCCGATGGCCGAGGGGGCGGCGGTACAGGCAACCAGCGCTTCGCTCCGATCAACAGCTGGCCCGATAACGGCAACCTCGACAAGGCCCGCCGCCTGCTCTGGCCCATCAAGCAGAAGTACGGCAACCGATTGTCCTGGGCCGATCTGATCATCCTGACCGGCAACTGCGCCCTGGAATCGATGGGCTTCCCCACCTTCGGCTTCGGTGGCGGCCGCGCCGACATCTGGCAGCCCGAGGAGGACATCTACTGGGGCAAGGAGACAACCTGGCTCGGCGATGAGCGCTACAGCGGTGATCGGGAACTGGAGCAGCCCCTGGGGGCCGTGCAGATGGGCCTGATCTACGTGAATCCCGAAGGCCCCAACGGTGAACCGGACCCTGTGGCCTCCGGGCGGGACGTCCGCGAAACATTCGCCCGCATGGCCATGAACGACGAGGAGACCGTCGCACTGGTGGCCGGTGGTCACACCTTCGGCAAGGCCCACGGCGCCGGATCCCCGGATCTGATGGGACCGGAACCGGAAGGGGCCCCGATCGAGGAGCAGGGGCTGGGCTGGCACAACCGGTTCGGCAGCGGCAAGGGGGCCGATGCCACCACCAGCGGCATCGAAGGAGCCTGGAAGCCCAACCCCACCACCTGGGACCGGGGCTATTTCGAGATGCTCTTCGGCTACGAGTGGGAACTGGAGAAAAGCCCCTACGGCGCCTGGCAGTGGCGGGCGAAGGATGTGCGCGAGGAGCACCTGATCCCGGACGCCCACGATCCATCGAAGCGGCACCGGCCGATGATGACCACGGCCGATCTGTCGCTGCGCTTCGATCTGATCTACGAACCGATTGCCCGCCGCTTCCACCAAGACCAGCAGGCCTTCGCCGACACCTTCGCCCGCGCCTGGTTCAAACTCACCCATCGCGACATGGGGCCCAAGGCGCTCTACCTCGGTCCTGAGGTGCCAGCCGAAGATCTGATCTGGCAGGACCCGCTCCCCGCCGTCGACCATCCGCTGATCGGCCCCGCCGCCGTTGCCGAGCTCAAGGCCCGGGTGCTGGCCTCCGGGCTCACCACGGCGGAGCTGGTGGCCACGGCCTGGGCCTCGGCCTCCACCTTCCGCGGCTCCGACAAGCGCGGCGGCGCCAACGGCGCCAGGATCCGCCTGGCGCCCCAGAACGGCTGGGAGGTGAACCAGCCCGAGCAGCTGGCCCGGGTGCTGGCGGTGCTCGAAGGGATCCAGAAGGCCTTCAACGCCGCCCAGGCTGATGGCACCCTGGTGTCCCTGGCGGATCTGATCGTGCTGGCGGGATGCGCCGCGGTGGAGGCAGCGGCACGAGCCGCAGGCCACGCGGTGGAGGTGCCCTTCAGCCCGGGCCGCACCGATGCCAGCCAGGAGCAGACCGATGCCGCCTCCTTCGCGGTGCTGGAGCCCCAGGCCGACGGCTTCCGCAACTACCAGAAGCAGGCCTTCAGGGTGCGGGCCGAGGAGCTGTTGATCGACCGGGCCCAGCTGCTCAGCCTGAGCGCGCCGGAGATGACGGTGCTGGTGGGTGGCCTGCGGGTTCTGGGGGCCAATGCCGGCGGCTCACCCCACGGCGTGTTCACCCAGCGCGTCGGCACCCTCAGCACCGACTTCTTCGTGAACCTGCTGGATATGGCCACGGTGTGGACGCCCAGTTCCGAAGCCGCGGACACCTTCGAGGGGCGCGATCGCCACAGCGGCGAACTGCGCTGGAGCGGCACCCGGGTGGATCTGGTGTTCGGCTCCAACTCCCAGCTGCGGGCCCTGGCGGAGGTCTATGCGCAGGACGACGCGCCAGCGAAGTTCGTGGCCGACTTCATCGCGGCCTGGTGCAAGGTGATGAACCTGGATCGCTTCGATCTCCGCGCCGGGGATTAACGCAGTCCAGCCAACAACAACGCCAGGCCCAGAACGAAAGGGAGCATAAGCAGACCAAACCCTGGCTTGAACGCTTCAGTCATTGGGATTGTTGCTACAGGAAAGATACAAGGAACCCGGCCCTCCGCCACCAGCCCAGAAGCAGGGATTGACGATCGTGGAGGTCAGTGTCTTCCATTTATCATTCCTACGCTTGTGGGCCTTCAATCTGAATTTATAGGTCGTGTTCGCCAGAATCGTTTGATTCTGCGCATCGAACTGCACCTCGGGCAATGTACTCACAACGCTGTCGTAGTCGCCAGCGTTCGTTCAGCTGCGCCGGATCGCGTCCACCATCCGGGCCGTCTGCACGATCGGGCCCACATCGTGAACCCGCAGCACATCGGCACCTGCCGCGATCGCTTCACTGCACACAGCCGCTGTTCCCCAGAGCCGCGCCCTTGGCCTGGGTTCGTTGAGCACCGCACCAATGAACCGCTTGCGCGAGGGACCCACCAACAGGGGAAAGCCCTCGCGCCGCAGCGCCGCCAACCCCCGGAGCAGAGCCAGGTTGTGTTCGGTGGTCTTGGCGAAGCCCAGGCCCGGATCCCAGATCAGCTGCCGGGCGCACACACCGGCCGCCAGGGCTGTTTCGGTGGAACGGAGCAACTCCTCACGCACCTCGGCCAACACATCGGTGTAAGTGGCCAGATCATCCATGCTGCCGCTGTCGCCGCGGCTGTGCATCAGCACATAGGGACAGCCGAAGTCGGCCACCACCGAGAGGATCTCGGGATCGCGGCGGCCCGCACTCACATCGTTGATCCAGTGGGCACCGGCCGCCAGGGCGGCTGCCGCCACCGGCGCGCGAAAGGTGTCGATCGAGAACAGGGGGCTGGCGACATCGGCGCAGGCGGAGCGGATCAGGGCCAGAGCCGGCAGCACCCGCGCCTGTTCTTCTTCAGCGTCGATCTCCACCGCCCCCGGCCGGGTGCTCTGGCCGCCGAGATCGAGCAGATCCGCCCCCTGGCGGAGCATCCGCCGGGCCTGGCGCAGCGCCGCCTCGGGCCGCTCAAAGCGACCGCCGTCGCTGAAGGAATCGGGCGTGACATTGATCACGCCCATCACATAGGTGCGCGCGCCCCAGCTCAGGGCCATCTCAGGCGGGGCCGGGCAGATCGGTGAGGTCAATCAGGATCTGCTGGAGGTCATGGTCAGCGCTGGGGCTGGGGCGGGTCAGGAGTGCAAGGTGAAGGAGTCGCATCCGGTGACGGATCTGCCCCACCTCGTGGCTCCCGAGCGCGCAGCCAAGATCATGGGCCGAGGCGATCAGGTCCTCATCGTTGCCGTCCTCGAGCCGTTGCCGCAACACAGGGTCCTGCTCCAGACGATGCATCAGAGCATCCACCGCTGAGTCGGGGGCTGATCCCATGGCATCCGGGCTGGCTGACAGGAACGTACTGCGATCCACTCCCGCCAGCGCCCGCCGATCCGAAATCGCCCTGGCCAGCGTGGGCGCGGCCGAGGTTCCATGGGAAACTGTCGATGCCAGCGGCCCTATGGGCTGATGGCAGGCCCCTGGAGGGGTGGTCGAGTGGTTGATGGCTCCGGTCTTGAAAACCGGCGAAGGGAAACCTTCCGCGGGTTCGAATCCCGCCCCCTCCGTTAACCGAGATTTTTAGGGTTTTCCTGGGGGTCTCTTGACGTCCCTGGATGTACCCATACTGATTGCAGTGCAGTGGTTCTGGGAGATTGCGGCGTCCCAGGGCATCCCTGGAAAAACCGTGGCAGCAAAAAATAGTGGTGGTGTAATAGGTGGTGTACGATTTGGAGTGGTGGTGTAAATGCGCCATGGCTCTAACCGACGCAGCTGTTCGCGGGCTGCCACTGCGGTCTCAGCGTTACCGGGTTTCTGACAGCGCTGGCCTGCTGCTCGAGGTGGATCCGGCTGGCGGCAAGTACTGGCTCTGGCGCCACCGTTTTCCGCCCACCAAGGACGGCCGCCGGCAAGATCTGCGCCTTGGTCCCTACCCAGCCGTCTCTCTGAAAAGAGCTCGCGAACTCAGAGATGAGCAGAAAAAGCTGATGCATGATCAGGGAATCAATCCCTGCGAGGCCAAGAAGCGGCAGAAAAGCGAGCGTTGGGGCCTTCATCAGAAGCTCTCGTTTGAGGCGGTGGCCCTCGATTGGCACCGCACCAAGAGCGCCGGCACCTGGAGCGCTCGCCATGGCGACGACGTGATCAAGAAGCTCAACAAGGACATCCTCCCGGCGATCGGCAGCTTGGCCATCGCCGAGATCTCCGCTTTGGATTGCCTGGGCGTGTTGCGCTCCATCGAGAAGCGGGGTTCTCACGAGACCGCCAAGCGCTCGCTTGGGATCATCAGCTTGGTGCTGGATTACGCCGTGGCCCTCGGCCATTGCACCAGCAACCCAGCCCACTCCCTCAAGCGCCACGCCCCGGTCAAGCAGACCACCACCCACTTCCCCTGCCTGCTTTGGAGCGAGCTGCCCGAGCTGTTGGGGGCGATGCGGACCAACACCGTCAAGGCAGATCCCACCACCCTCAACGCCATGTGGCTGTTGGCACTGACCTTCGTGCGCACCAGCGAGCTGATCGCTGCGCGATGGGAGGAGATCGATCCCAACTGGCGCGGACCAGATGGCGATCACCAGGCGGTCTGGACGGTGCCGGCCGAGCGGATGAAAGGCAAGCGCGGCAACCGGAAGGAGCATCTGGTGCCCCTGAGCCGTCAGGCCGCGGCGATCCTGCAGGCCCAGTCCCTCCTCACAGGCCCCAAGGGCTTCGTGTTCAAGAGCTTGCGCACCAGCAGTGGATACATCAGCAACAACACCGTCAACATGGCGCTCAAGCGCATGGGTTTCGATGGGCGCATGTGCGGCCATGGCTTCCGGGCTCTGGCGATGACCAACGTGCAGGAACAACTGGGGATTGACCTTCGCATCGTCGACCGACAGCTGGCTCACATCGAGAAGAACAAGGTGACTGCGGCCTACAACCGTGCTGAGTACTGGCCGCAACGGGTCGTGATGATGCAGCGCTGGGCTGACTTGCTCGATCAGGTGTGAGCCGGGGGCTGGTGCGCACCCCAAGCGGTCTGCTCACTCCGGCTCATGCCCATTCAGACGTTCTACGATCCAGGCTTCCAGATCGTCCTGTGACCAGGCCACGGTGCGGGGACCAATGCTGATCTGCCTGGGGAATGCCCCGGCGGCGATCAGTTTGTAGATCGCCGTCCGGGAGAGGCCGACCTTCGCCTTCACCTCTGGAAGGCGAAGCAGTCGACGGGTTGGAGCAGTGGTCATGGGTCCAGAAACCAATGGGTGCGTCGGGCCTCTCAATGGGCTCGCGTGATCGGGCCGGTGCTCTCAGCGCCACTGGGGAGGGATGGAATCCGCGGCTCAGTGGGCCTGGGCGGCACCGGCCCGGCGAGCACCAGCAGCACAGTGCTGATCTGAAACAGCAGCAGGAGCCAGATCAGCCGGTGCAGATAGCGGAGGTTGGTGATCGTTACGAGGGTGTGACGCGGCGCTCGCTGGCAGAAGCGCGGCAGCTGGGGCCGGCGTGGATCGGAGGTGCGGGCCATCAGAACGGCACCTCGTCGTCGTCGCCGAACTCATCGTCGAAGTCATCGCCCTCGCTGAGGGGAATGGCGCGCTGCTGGCGTTCGCTGGCCTGATCGTCGCGGTAGGCATGCTCGGCCGCCTCGATCCAGGCAGGATCGCTGCCCTCGCTCAAGCTGATCGGTCCGTAGAAACCGATGGTGACGTTGCGCGGCACCGCATCGGCTTCCGCCTGGGTCTCGATCTTGTTGCCCTTGGGGTTGCCGTCCTGGTCGTACTGCTGGGCCCAGCGGGTGGCCAGGGTGAGCAGATCGCCGACGTTAAGCTTGCCCTTGCGGTGCCCCTTGCGCGCCTCGATCCAGTCCCCGAAGCCCTTGGCCTTGAGGATCACCCGCACCCGATCGCCCGGTGCCGGCACCGCTGCCTCGTCGCCGAGCTTGGCCTCCATCGAGGTGCCGGGCAGGGCGACGCAGTGGATGACGATCTCCTGCTTGACCTTGGGGTTCCCTTGGCGGTCCTTGCCGTTGGGGATCGGCTCCATCTCGCCGCTGGCCAGGTTCTTGCGCAGCCGGTCGCGCTGCTCGGTGCGCACGATCGCCAGCGTCGCCACTTCCCCGAAGCGCTGCTGACGGATCACAGGGGCGCCGATGCGGGCGCCGTCGTTCAGTTCAATCGCCATGGCTCTGATGGGGGCTGGTGTTCAGGGGGGGTAGGGGTTCAAGGCCGGCGCCGAGCCGCATCAGGTGATGGGCGGCGCCGCTGATCGAGAGGCCGTGCTGCTGGCGCAGTTGCTGCAGGGCCTGCCAGACATCGCTGCGGACCTTGGACTGCAGGTAGTGGCCCCCGTCCGGGGCCCTGGGCTGCTCGTGCTGGCGGTGGCCGTAGGCGATGCGGCGCGCCCGTGGTTCAGCCATCACTGAATCCGCCGTAGGGATTGCACGCCTGGCAGCCGCAGCCGGGAACCCTCACCAGTTGCAGCTCGTCGATGGCGGCCTGCAGGGCCGAGCACGACTGGACGAGGGCGGCGGCGCGGGGAGGCCAGAGGCAGGACCAGGCCTGCTCAAGCACCGGAGTCCAGATCGGCACCTGGTGTCGGATGGTCTTCAGCAGCAGGCCACTGCCGCGGTGGCGGAGCCACCAGCGCGGGCTCGCAACAGCTCTCGACGGCCCGGGCCAGCCAGCGCAGCAGGTGAATCTCGCTGGCCCGGCGCATGAGCCCATGAATGCGGCCGTCCGGGACATCGCGGTAGTAGCGGGCGGCCAGCTCCCGCTGCCGCTGATCGGCCACGTCAGTAAGGAGGCGAGCGGCATGGAGCAGTTGCAGGGTCTGCTCATGACGGCACCCCCGCGAGCTCCCGCTCGAAGCGGTCGATGAAGTCGGCATGGCGGCGCTGGGTGACGCGATCGGTGATGGTGCGGGCGGTGCTGGGAACCTGGAACTGGGAGCGGAAGGCGATGGTGAAGCGCTTCCAGATCTCCTTGTCGCTGCGGGCCATGGCCTTGAGCATCGCGGTGAGGGTGGCGATCTCCTGGGGCTCCAGGGGCTCAAGGCCAAGCTGGTCGTGCTCCGGCTGGAGCGGGGCTGCCGGGGTCGGGGTCGCCACCGGCTCTGGCGACTCAGCAGCGGCGGTCTGCTGCTTTGCGTCAGTGCTGGGACTGGGCTGTTGCTCGCCTGCAGCGGCCGCCGCAGAAGACGGCTCTGCCGTCGTATCCCCGGCCTTGCTGGGCTGAGCCTTCGATTGCACAGGAATGCCGAGCAGGCCCGTCAGCAGGCGAGCGCTCAAGGCGAAGTCCGCGTCATAGGCGCTGGTTTCAGCACTGAGTTGGGCGCCGTCCTTGTGCATCAGCACGACCACGGTGCCCTCCCCGCTGCTCTGCACCGAGAAGCTGAAACCCATCGCGAAGGCCGGCTTGGCGGCGGTGACCACGGCCGCCAGGGTGAAGTCCGTTGCTGGTTTGAGATCGGCCTGGAAGGCGGAGAGCGCTTCTGCCAGCACACACTCGGCCTGCCACTGGCGCTCGTGGGGGCTGACGTGCTCACCGAGCGGCGGCGGGCCGGTGGAGGGGGTGGTGTCCATGGGGCGTGGGGCGGGACCGTCGCCCGCATGGCCCGGATCTTAGGGGCTCGCTAATGCGGGGCGCAAGCCTTCCTCAGGATTCCGAGGCTGCTTTGGGTTTGGCCTTGCTCCGGCCCCCCTTGCCCTTGGTCTTGGCCTTGGTCTTGATCGCTTCCGGCTGGCCGCTCACCGGTTCGGCGGCGCCGGCTGCTGACGGCAGGGTTTCGAGCCAGGTTTGGATCCAGCGCTCGGGCAGCCACTCGCCGTCCCATAGCTCCTTGAGCTGCTCGGGTTCGTAGTCGCCAAATGAGGTGAGCACCGTGCGTAGCTGCTTGCGCAGGGGCAGGGGGGCCTGGCGTGCGATCTCCTGCACCGCCTCGAAGGCATCGAGGTCCCGCTCGTCCACGGCGCCGCTGACCAGCTCGCGCCAGGTCTGGCTCAGGGCCCTGGCCTCCTGGAGCGCCACGGGCGGGGCCTCGGGCCTGGGCTTGGGCTGGAAGGCCGTCGGCACCGGCCGAAGGCCGACATAGCAACTCCACAGCTCGATCGGTCCCCACAGGGTGCCGTCGTCATCGACGATCGCCATGGCGCCCTTGAGCTTGTCCTTGAGGGACTGGCTCTTGACGCGGCCCCAGCCTTGATCAGCGATGCGGCGGTTGACCTCGGCGAGCTGGAAGAACGCAGGCCGGCGCAATTCACCTGCTTTGCCCTGCTCGATCGCGCTGAGGTTGCCGTAGCTGATCGCCGGGAAGCCGGCCTCCTTGCCCCAGTCGGCGACGGTGTACTGGGTCCAGCCGTTGCGCTCCCGCCACAAGCGGAGCATGCGCCCGAAGGCCAGGCGAGCCTCGGCCTGGCGCGCCTCGATCTGGGCGAAGGATTCGGCCATGCCTCACAAGGCTGAGGTTCGTTAGCGGCACGGTAAGGCATGGTGCTGCGGCTGCCCAGCGTTCACAAGCCTTCGTTGCGCAAGCACTCCTATGGCCGTTTCCGTATTTTCCTCAGCCTTGCGAGGACGGGTCAAACGGGATACGGTTCGACTCCCCGCGCTACCAAGCCGTGCGTCCTCTTGCCGTGCGTCTGCCCCCTGAGCTGATCCATTGGCTCGACGCGCATCGCGGCGGCGAGGCCCGCACCACCTTCCTGCGGGCGATCCTGCGCGATCACATTCGCCGCCAGAGCAGGAGCAGGTCCCGTAACCGCCCTGCGGTGAGGGACGCAACCAAGGACAGCGCCATCGCCCCACAGCGGCAGCCGCCGCTCCTCTGAGCCCTCCCACTTTCAGGCCCTGCGCTGATGCCCCTGCCTGCCCAGCTGATCGAAAGCCTGCAGGCGATCGATTCCGACTGGGCGCTGCTGCCGATTGATGGCCGCAAACGACCGGTCGATGCGCTCAGCGGTGAGCCGCTGCTGGCCTGGGGCAACAGCGGCCTCGACCTCGAAGCGATCACCGCCCTGGCCGACAACCCCCACGTCCATGCCGTTGGGGTGCTGCTTGGACCTGCCTCTGGTGTGCTGGCCCTCGATTTCGATGGACGCGGCGCCGCCGCCTGCTTCCGCCGCATCTACGGCCGCTCGCACCGTGACCTGCCGCCCACCGTCGGCTGGTCATCGGGTCTGCCCCATCGCGGCCAGCTCGCCTTCCGGGTGCCATTTGAGAGTTGGGATCTGCTGCGGGGCCGGCGCCGCTGGACCGGTGCCGCGGTAGAGGGCAAGACCAGAACGGTCTTTGAGCTGCGCTGGGCGGGCCACCAATCGGTGATCGCCGGCGTCCACCCCGAGACGGGTCACTACCGCTGGATGCAGGGCCGCTCTCCCGATCAGGTGTCGGTGGCCGATGCACCGGAATGGCTGCTGGAGCCGCTCTACAAGCAGCCCGATGAACCGGTCTGCGGCGACTACGCCCCCACGGCGGCGGATGTGCCCCGCGCCCTTGACCTGCTCCAGCACATCCCTGCGTTGGAGGACTACGAGGGCTGGCTCACGGTCGGCATGGCCCTCCACTCGGTCGATCCCGGCCTGCTGGCTGCCTGGGTGGAGTGGTCACGCGGCTGCGCCGGCTTCGATGAGGCCGAGTGCCTGGCCAAGTGGCGCTCCTTCAAGGGCCGTGGCGTCACGATCGGCAGCCTCCACCACCACGCCGCCGCCGCTGGCTACCAGTACCCGTGGCCGGCCGGCGACGATCAGGAGAGCGAAGCCCCTGCCTCTGGACCCCAGCCGCTTCCCGAACCCGCCCGCGATGCGGTGATCGCCGGGCTGCGGGAGCAGCCGCTGGATCTGCTGCTTGAAACCCGCGACACCTGGGCCCAGGAGCAGGCGATTCGCACCACCCTCTGGAGCGTCGGGGTGACGGGCCAGGCGATCGACGAGCGCATCTACTACGCCCTGGCCCACCGCTGGGAGCTGCCGCTGCAGAACTCCCACAACGGCGGCAGCCGCAACCGCCGCCTCAGCGATCCGATCACCTCGCCGGCGGAGGACCTGCTGCCGGGCTTTCTGCTCTGGCGCCGCGATCACCTGCTCTTTGGCGCCGGCGGCAGCGGCAAGACCATGGCCGCCGCCGCCATGGCGGTGTGCTGCATCAAGGGCCTCCCCTTCCTCGATCAGGAGATCCCGCCATCGCGCCGCGGGCGGGTGCTGTGGATCGGCACCGATGGCGGCGAGGGCGCCCGGGCGATGGTGCGCGAGTACCTGGAGGATCTCGGCTGTGCCGAGGACCCTTGCGTGGATGAGCAGCTGACGATCTGGGCCGCCGAGCCGGCCGATGGTCTGCCCTCCTGGTGCTGCAGCCCCTCCGGCCTGCAGGAGCTGCGCCTGGAGCTGGCCGGTGGTGGCTACGCCCTGGTGGTGATCGATTCGCTCAAGGCGGTGCTGGAGCTCGCCGGCATCAACTTCGGCATCGGCCCGGTCGGCACCCTGCTGCGTTTGCTGCAGGCGCTGGTGTGTCGCCACTGCTCCCTGCTCTGGCTGCACCATCCGGCTGGAGGCAAAAGTGCCGGCAAGGGCCTGCAGGCCGCCGCCGGCAGCCAGAACATCAATCAAATTCCCTCGGCGGTGCACCAGCTCACCCGCAAGCTCGAGGACCGGGGGCCCTGCAACGTCTGGAGCGTCCACAAGCTGCGCGGCAGTCCGCCACGGGAGTTCAGCTATCGCCTCACCGAAGACGGCTTTGCGATCACCGAAGGCCTGATCACGCGCAACTGCCGCGTTGCGGTGCTCGATGCCATCGAGCTGCGGCAGGCGGGCGGTCTGCCGACCAGCACCGCCTACCTGTGCACCGATCTCGGTGGCTTCCAGGAGGGCTCGGTGCGCAACAACCTCACCTGGCTGCGCAAGCGGGGGCTGGTGCGCAAGGCGGGGCTGGCCTGGCGGCTGAGCCCACAGGGGCAGAAGCTGCTGGAGCTGACGCGGCAGGGCGGAACTGAGCAGCAGGTCTGGATGACCTGAACCGCTCGCCAGGCCGCTGCACCAATTCGTTGGCTCGCCTCGCCCTGTGTGTGTCCCCCTTCCATAAAATGAAAAAGTGATTTTTTCCTCCTAAAGCACTGCAGTGCAATCGTTCTCAGCGATCAGAATGGATGAAAAGGCTGTGAAAAGCTGGGAGAACGACGTGAACCAGATCCGCAGCAGCGTTTCACGGCCATTACCGCGGTTTTCATCGATTTCATTCCGTGTCACCGCCTGCACGGCAATCGATCTACCGGAATTTTTCACGACTTCACTCCCTGACGTGTACCCCCCTCCCCCCAGCCGGCATGACGACCACTCGCTGGCTTGAACCGATCGCCGGCTTGCAACGCCTCGACCCGCAGCATCGCTACTGGCTGGACGATCACCTCTTCCCGGTCTCAATCACCGGTGTGCTGCAGGTGGCCAAGTCCAGCTACGCCCTCGGCCGCATCGAGGCCAGCCGTGCCGTGTGGGAGCCGCGCGGCAACACCTGCCACCAGGCCCTGGAGCTCTTCCTCAACGGCCGCTTCCGCTCCGGTGTGCTCCCATCCGATGGACACGGTCAGGGCAACACCCCGAGCGGGGCGGAGGTTGATTTCGAGGCCTACCGGGAGTGGATCGAACCGCTGATCGGCCACGAGCGCTGGCAGGCGGTGGAGGTGATCGCCTCGGAGCGCCCCACCTGCTGTCTGGTGCGCAATGTGGCCGGCACCTACGACACCGCCTACATCGACCCACACCTCCCCGCAGCAAGCGAGCGCCCAGCTGGGGTGAGCGGCCCGGCGCGGGTGCTGGCCGATCTCAAGAGCCTCACTGCCAGCGGCAGCACTTACTGCACCCGCGCCCAGATCGGCGGCTACCTGGCCCTGGAGTGGAGCCAGGGCAACTGGTTCGACTACGGCCAGACGATCTGGAGCCGGCCGGGCCGGACCCAGTTCTCGCCCCCATATCCCCGGCGGGAGTGCCTGGCGGCCTGGGCCGCGGTCTGGGCCCAGTACGTGGCGACCCACCGCCCCTTCTGAGCCCACAGGGCTCGCTATCGCGAGGTGCCTGCTTGCGGCTTGCATTATCGGGCCGTTACATTGGCTCGCAAACCAGGGCGCCCTGGATTCTCTGCTCGCCAGGCGAACGCCATGGTCTCCCGCCCCGCTCTGGTGCCAGTCTCCGCCGCCGCCGAGGTCGTCGCTCAGGCGGAGCCCCTTGATCTCGACGCCCTGCTCGATCGCATTACCCAGCTCAAGGCGGCGCAGAAGGCGATCGAGAGCGAACTGACCCCGCTGCTCGATCAACTCCATGCCGCCTTTGATGGCGGCGAGCTGGATGCCTCCTTCTCCCACAACGACTTCAGCTTCTGCTGGTCGCCTGGCCGCCTCTCCTACGCCTACCCCGAGCCGCTGCGGCTGCAGGAGCAGAGCCTCAAACAGGCCCAGAAGTCTGCTGTGGAATCCGGCACCGCCACCATCCAGCACGGCAACCCCTTCTGGACCATCAAGGCACCCAGGGCCGTCTGAGCCGGCCCCGATGGCGAACGCACAGAAGCGCAAGGGGGATGCAGCCGAGCGGGAGGCGGCCCAGCTGATCGCCGCCCTGCTGGAACTTCCTGCACGCCGCAAGCTCGGGGCCGGTCGCACCAACGGCGCCGGCGGCGACACCGGTGACATTGAGGGCGTTCCCGGCCATGTGATTCAGATCGCCAGCTGGGCGAACGTGGCCGCCGCCGCCCGGCTCAAGCCGGCTGAAGCGCAGCAGCAGGCCTGCAATGCGGCCCTGCCGTTCGCGGCGAGCTGGGTGCGCTTCCGTGGCGGCACCTGGCGGATCGTGCTCACCCCGGAGCAGTGGGCGGCCTATGTCCGCTGCGCCCTGCTGTGCGGCCACGATGACACCTGATTCGACCTGCGCCCGCCACGGGTTGTGCGCTGAGGGGGTTGAAGCCCTGCGCGACGCGGCACCCCACCAGGACGAGGACGGCAACCCCTGCTTCCTGTCAGACCGTCCCTCCAGGCGTGGTGTGGCCACCCGCTTTCCCCATCAGAAGCTGCCGCCGCGCGCCTCGGTGGCGGAGGTGGAGCGCCGCATCGCTGAGGCCCAGCTCTGGATCGCCCAGCGCTTGCCGCTGAGCCTGATGCGGGCAAATGCGGCCAACTCCTGGGGGGTGAGCAACACCCGCACGATCAACCGCTACCTCGATCTGGCCCGCAAGCGGATGGTGGCCGAGCTGATCAGCAACCGCCTGGAACACCAGGCGCAGCACATCTACGCCCTCTACGACTGTGCCCGCCGGGCGATGGATGCCGAGCAGTTCTCCGCTGCTGTCGGTGCCCTGCGGGTGATCGCCGAGATCGGCGGCCTGCTGCGGGCGCCGATCAAGCCGTCGGAGGCGAAGTAAGCCATGAGCCCGACCACCGATTTGCTGGCGACCAGGCCGTCCCGGCCTTGCAAAGCTGAGCTTGATGTAATTGGGCTGCCCACCGGCGGCCTGCTGCACTCGCCCCACCACGGCGACCCCTGGCGTGATCTCGGCCTGCTCGGTGTGCCTGACCCCGCCCTTGCCCTGGCCAGCTCGGCGCCGCTGACCTTCCGGGAGTTCATCACTGAGGCCTACCCCCGCTACGGCTTCCACCGCTGGGCGCTGGTGCTGATCGCCCTGCTGCAGGCCATCGCCGATGGCCAGCTCTCGCGTCTGATCGTCACCTGCCCGCCGCGGCTGGGCAAATCGCTGCTGGTGTCCAAGCTGTTCCCCGCCTACTTCATCTACCGCCACCCGCATCTGTTCGCCGCCATCGCCAGCTACTCCGGTGAGCTGGCCTATGCCCACTCCCGTGAGGCGCGGCACTTCTACCGCGTCACCGGCAATCTGCTCTCCAAGGATTCAGCGGCCGTTGGCAACTGGCTCACCACCCAGCGCGGTGGTTGCATCGCGGCTGGTGTGGATGGTCCGTTCACGGGCAAGGGCTACAGCCTCGGTGTGATCGATGACCCCTACAAGGGCCCTGCCGATGCCGGCTCCGCCCGGGTGCGCTCACGCATCGAGGACTGGCTCAAGGCCGTCTGGTTCACTCGCGCCGAGCCGCAGTTCACCGACGCGGGCGATGGCGCCCTGCAGCACAACCTCTCGGCCCAGGTGATCGTGCTCACTCGCTGGGACCACGAGGACGTGGTCGGGTGGCTGCTGGCCCAGGAAACCGGCGATGCCCCGCAGGAGTGGCACATCCTCAACCTGCCGGCGATCGCCGAACATCGAGGGGACCAGCTGAGCTTTCCGGCGTCCTGCACGGTGCAACCCGACTGGCGCCAGCCGGGCGAGGCCCTCTGCCCCGAGCGTTTCCCCTTGAGCGAGCTCCTCAAGATCCGCTCCCGCGTGGGCTCCTACTGGTGGAACGCCCTCTACCAGCAGCGGCCTTCGCCGGCTCAGGGCTCGATCTTCCAGCGGGCCTGGATCAAGCCGCCCTTCCCCCGCGAGCAGCCGCGGCGCTTTGCCCCGCTGGTGCTCTCCTGCGACCTGTCGTTCAAGGGGGAGGAGCAGAACGATCACTGCGGCTTCGTGCTGATGGGGCTGCTCCTGCCGGATTCAGCGCAGCCCACAGGCCGGCCGCGTTCGGCAGGCCCTCTGGCCCCGCAGCTGGAGCTGGAGGTGATCTGGGCGGCGCGGCACCACTTCGATCTACCCCAGACGATCCGCTTTCTGCTCTCCACCCTCGCGGCGCTGGACGCACAAGGCCTGCGACCCCAGGCGGTGCTGATCGAGGACGCCGCCAACGGCCCGGCCGTGCAGCAGACCCTCAAGCGCAAGGTGCCGGGCCTGCTGCCGATCCCCGCCCGGGGCAGCAAGGAGTCGCGGGCCCATGCCGCCGCTCCGCTGCTGGAGGCGGGCCAGGTGCGCTTCCACCACCGCGCCGCGCCGCTGGTGGAGGAGCTGCCGCGCTTCCCCAAGGGCACCAAGGATCTGGTGGATGCCTTTGGCCATGGGGCCCTGTGGCTGGAGACCCGCTACTGGCGCGGTCTGGGCATCAAGCGCGATCCGCTGCCGATGCTGCTGACGCGGTGAGCCGTGAGCCAGCTCTGCTTGCCGCTGCCGCTACAGGAGCCCCGCTCGGGGGTGGAGCGCTCCATACGAAGGCGTCCGCGCCCGGAGCCGCCCATCCAGGGGCACCAGCAGCTGGTCTTTGCCTTCCCCTACAGCACGGAGCCTCAGCAACCCCGGATGCGGCACCGCCGCCACCGGCCCGTGCATCCCCATGCCGCGGCACACGCCCTGGCGCTGGCGCACCTGGATCTGGCGGACAAGATCGCCGGTAACTTCGCCCGGCGCACCACCCATTCCTTCGATGATCTGCGCCAGCTTGCAGTGATCGGCCTGCTCAAGGCGGCGGCTCGCTTTGATGGGACGGGGGGGCGCTCGTTTCGGCCCTACGCCCGTACCTACGCCAACGGTGAGATCACCCACTACCTGCGGGACCACGGCTTTGCGATCAAGGTGCCGCCGTCCTGGCGCGATCTCTATGCCAGCGGCCAGAAGTTGTTGCGGGAGGGTCTGCCGCCCCATGTAGTTCCGGAGCGGCTAGGGATCACGGCCGAGCGCTGGCGGGAGATCCAGGAGGCCTGCTCGATCTCTGTGATTGCGCTGCTGCCGGACACCTGAGTTGTGGCGATTAGGAGTTCGCTGAACACCCTGCGTTACCTGCGAAAATGAGGCAACTACCCCACTGAAATTCGAGGTCAGAGGGACCGCAGCGGCTATTTGTTATCCTACGTCTTGATCGAGGAGCGGAACCCTGCAAGCCATCAGCTGCGGCGGATCAGAAAGCTGGCGGATCAGGCGCTCTATCGGCTCAATCCCACCTTCTGCAAGCTGTACGTGTCAGCACGCCGCTCATCGGTTCCACCGGAGCAGCAGCTTCTGGCCTCTCTGCTGCAAGCACTTTATGGCATCCGCTCCGAGAGGCTGATGCTGGAGCAGCTCCACCACAACCTGATGTTCCGCGGGTTAGTCGGCCTCAGCTCCGACGATGCGATCTGGCACCCGACCACGTTCACCAAAAAAACGTGACCGCCTGCTGAATGACCAGGTGATGGGGAAGTTCCTGGAGAAGCTGATGGGGGCAGGCACCGGAGGTGAAACCCCTTCACAGCAATGAGCACTTCTCGGTGGACGGCACGCTGCTCCAGACCTGGGCTTCTCACGCGTCTCTGGAGCGGATCGACGGTCAGGACGATCCACCGCCACCACCCTCAGGGCCTGGCGAAGGTCTTGGTGCTCCCAGGGAAGGCAAGAAACGGTCCAAAAGCGATTTCCGCAGCATCAAGCTCAGCAACGACACCCACCGCCCCAGCGGGATCCTGAAGCCCTGCTGGCACGAAAATCAATGCCCATCCAGTGCAGCTGAGTTACCGCGCCACGGGCTCATGGAGAACCGCCACGACCTGATTGTCAGTCAATCCAGATAGTCCAGGCAGGCCGCGTCGTCCAGGAACCACGAGCGCACAAACGCGAGATTGCCGGGGTAGTACACCCAAGCAACTGGCGAAGGCACTATCTGGAGATAAGTCCACTGCCGCCATCCGGAAACCCCATTTCTACAAAGCCACTAAGAAGTGTTTCAAGACAGAGGATGCGGAAAAGCAAAACCTACACTTATTAAAAATAGGACACCATCAAGATATTGGTCCCTTCGTTGCGAGGCAGGATGAAACCAATAGATGCAATGCCTCTATCGTTGCATGACTGTCGAGATTCAGGAATTTTCGAGGAGACGTAAAGAGAACTCTAATGTCTTGGGAATTTTGGTTTTTGTTTCCAATAGCAATTGTTGTCTGCATTCTTGCAACGGCCTCTGGATTTTCGGGGAGTGTTTTATTCCAACCAATTTTGTATTTCTTCCTGAAAGTGCCCCTTTCGCAATCGATCGCAACAGGAATCGCAACTGAAACCATAGGAATGACGAATGGAGCAATTACATATGCACGAATGTGCGACAAGACGACGAGCATTGACCGCAAAGCCCTACGATCAGTTGTCCCATATGTGATTTCTGGAGTTGCAGCAGGATTCATCTTTTTTGTTTACGCGCCGCGGTCGTTGCTGAGGATGACAGTGGGCCTGGTGATAACCTCAATAGCGATCTACCAAATCTACCTGGCAGGCGAGAATAGACTTGGCGGCAATGATTCGACGGATCTCAAAGTCCTTGCAAGGCCATTTAACACGATTTGTCAATTTTTAGCAGGTGCATTTTCTGCCTCTACAGGAACGGGTATGGCGGAGGTGCATCAACCACTTTTTGAGCAGAGAGGTGGTCTTTCAACGTTAAAAGCCAATGCAACGGCCATATGCATTGAGGCAATCGCAGATTGGAGCATCACGTTGACAAACATGAAAATGGGAAACTTGCGTTACGATATTCTCATTTTCACAGTTGCAGGAGTGCTTGTTGGAGGACAGATCGGACCACGGATAGCAAAGTATGTGCACCCAAGGCTTACCAAGATCATTTTTGGCATCAGCGTGACAAACATTGGAGCAATTTATGTCGTCACATCATGGACGGAGGTCGTGAAACTATATAGATAGAGGGCAAGACCGTCAAGTGTCGCGTCGCCATGTGCCCCGGCAAGCGACGGGCATTACCGGATAAGCCCGATGGCTGGGTGGAGAAGTTGGTGGAGGCTGCCAAGGCACACACCCGGTCCAAGGGTGAGAATCCCTTCCGAGTGATCAAGCAGCAGTTCGGCTTTCTGAATACCCGGCTGCGGGGCATGACCATTCCGCAGCAAGATCAATGTGCTGGCAGCACTGACCAATTTATTCTTGGCCCGCCGCCAACTGTTGCTGACAAGTTGCAGAAGGAATCAGTGTACCCATTGGGCAATGATCAGAACAAAAGACCTGGCAAGATCACGCTGAGATCAGAAACAGTTGATTGATCTCTGGGTTGGAATCCACAACTATGTTCTTTCCGGGGACTTTACCCCTATTAGTGATTAGGTGAAGGGCGTTGTCCAGAGCTTCCTTAATTGCCAAGCCTTACGATTCTAGAAACGAGCTTTAAAGTATCCATTATTCTATAGGAGGGAGGCAGCATGACGCAGCCAAAGCCCCCCGCCGTGGACGTGCCCGTGGCCAGTCGGACTTCATGGCCTGCTTTCTCCGCTCGCGCAGTGCCCGTCGCTCTACTTCATTCCAATGCTCGGTCGCTCGCGAAAGGGCCGTCGCTCCGATTCTCGTCAACGAACCATCGAGGAAGCCTCGGACTTCCACGGGGAACACGCGGTTCATCTCGCGCAGGACCCAGCCAATGGCTTTCTGCACCGCGTCGCGGTGGTCGTCGAGACAACCCGTCAGCATCGGAAAAACGGACTCCGGGAGCAGGAAGACCGCGTTCTGACCCCTGTTATGAACCAGACTGGTTATCGAAACGCGCCGGTACCAAAGTTCGTCGACTTGGTTCCAGGCCTTCAGGGCCGGAAGTACGGACTGCTGGTCGGCTTCGAGTAGGCGAGAGTAAATTCCGCTCAAGGCGTCCGCATGGCACCAGTTTTCGATACGACAGATCCAACACCGCAAAATGGGCCAAAGAGTGGGCTCGACGTGCCGCCGAACGATTGCCTGGACGTGGTCGAGAGCACAAAAGAGCACGTCGCCGTTGTCGCTGTGCATCCACAGCTCATCCCAGATGTTCAGCTCTTGTTCGTCAGGGATTGTGGAGAAGGAGAAACCTTGTCTGACCAGCTTGCGGCGTGCCGGGACGGAGATGCCCACATACTCCAGACGGGAGCGCCGGTCAGCAGCAATCCTGCGTCCGAGTGCAGGGTTACCGCCAGCAAGTAGCGCCGATAGAACCTCGGCGTGTAGGTCTGGGTACTGCATCAACCTTCCTCGTTGTTTAATCGTCGTGGCTTGAAAGCGAAGGCCCTTGCATGATTCTCCAGTCTTCCTACTCGAGCGTCAGCATTTGATTGTACATGGGCTCACTGAGCGTAGGCAACGCCAGACGCCAGGCAACCACCGCTGCTTGACAGACTCCGGAAAATCCGTCAAAATGAATTCGTAACTTGCGGAAAGCAAGACAAGAAGTGTACAAGGCAGAAATGAGCGATCGGTTGTCGGAATCCGACTGCAGGGAGTATCAAGTTGTGGTCAACCAAGAGGATCAACATTCAATCTGGCCAGTCGGCAAAGCAATACCACACGGCTGGAGGAGTACTGGCTTCTCTGGAGTTAGATCCGACTGTCTGGATTACATAGCTATATCTTGGACCGACATTACTCCGAAGAGCCTCCGGTCGAATTCTGATTAGTTGTCCAATGCTCGTCATTCACTCGGGGATCAACAATGTCGGAAACTCCAATCCGTCACCAACGCGATCAGCTGATCCGAGACATTTGGCTTGTATTCGGCGACATTCGCGGCTTCAATTCTATCGAAGAGGCGATCTTGAGCGGCAACGCCGACATAGTTCGGCTCAATGCGGCTGAAATTTCTAGTCTTCGTCTTTCTAGCAACAAGTCAGCTGCCATCCCTGCAGCTCTGTTCGACAAGAGCCACCTTCCATTTGCCGGCGCGGCGAGTTTCATCGATGATATACAGGAACTCGCCCACTGGGTAAACGAGCACATTGGGCGTGCGAACTCTGATTTACTCTGCTCGAGTCGCCTGATCTCCAACAAGGAAACGCTCTATCGTCTCCTAGAAGCCCAAGGCATCTTTTTGCCGGTACGCTTGCTCGGGCGAGACTTGCTCGACTTGGTGCAGGTGCTCCGGTGTGTTGACCTCACACTAGACAACTATGTCGTGAAGCCAGTTGTCGGTACTGAGTCTCGCGGGGTGTATAGGCCGAACCGGCAAGAGTCTCCGGAGGAAGTAGGCGACTTCTTAGGAGCGATTCCTGATGTCGATCCCGGCGAGCCCTTTCTCGCCATGCCATACATATCTCCCGGGGGCGGTGCTATCGGAGAATACTGCCTGGATGGCATCGTGGTGCGCGGCCGCGTCGAGTTCTGCGCTGTTCATGAAAAGACACGGGTCTACAACAAATATCCTATTCATGATCGGGCAATGCTGACTCCACCAGCCAATCCCATTGAAAAGGGCAGCCTTGAAGGCTTTCTGGCGAGCTTCGGCAATGCTTTTCCCGTGAAGTCATTCGTCTTTCATCTAGAAGTACGGCTCGACAAGAACGGAGAGATCGTCCCGATCGACTTATCTTTCAGACCCGGAGGCGGTCTAATCTTCAAGTCTATCGTCAGCTCCTATGGCGTCGATTTAAGGTTGGCTCACATATACTGCGTTCTCGGTATGCAATCAGAGCTCCATCGGATTGCGCACGCACATCATGTGCCTGACCGATTTACTGCAATTGCAGCAGTATTCTCTGCAGAGAAAGTAGCCGAAGATTCACACAAGAAGTTGAGTAGGCTGCTCGAAGATGGAGACAAGAGGGGGGGAGTGCTTAACTTTGACCTTTCCAACGTCAGTATTCTCTCTCCAGGCTCTCAGGAGCTTAAGCCGAATGTTGGACTGTCAATATTCTCACTTGACTCTGCCGGCGATTGCCTTGATCGCCTCAGCGCGATTGTAGAAGACATGGGCATGTCTTTCGTGTCACCCCGTGAGAAAGGCTTCGGAGACAGCATTCAGTTGGCTCAGGTGGCGGGGACCATCCAGGCTGTGTCCTGCACTGGCGATCCGATCGTCTCGCGCATCGCAAAGCTCGCTCGTGAGATTCCCGACACAATCGCAATTGTTGACCAAGAGCGTTTCATCAGCTACGCCAAGCTGGATGCTATGTCGTCAGTGTTGGGGCACCGCCTTCGCAGCGCGGGAGTGCAGCTCGAAACCCCTGTTGGGCTGCTGTTGGATCGAAGCGTCGAGTTCATAGTCGCGGCGCTGGCTGTCCTGAAAACCGGTGGCTGTTACGTTCCGCTCGACAGTAGCTTCCCGAGAGCACGTCTCGATCTGATGGTCGAAGACGCAGGCATTAGGCATCTCGTTACGAACCGCGCTACTCACTCGATCGCCTGCGGTTTTGATGCGAAGAAAATTCCAGTCGGCCTGGACTCGTGCGTGCTTCACGAGTCAGGAGAGTTCGTTCCGGAGGCCGCTTCACCTGAAAACCTTGCCTGCATACTTTATACGTCTGGGTCAACAGGTGTGCCGAAGGGGATAGCTGTGACACGGAGTGCGGTCGCGAACCTCGTAACTGATCAGGATTACTTTCGAGTGGGTTCTGCTCCATGTGTCTTGCACTCGTCATCCATCGCATTCGATGCCGCATCATTCGAGATTTGGGCACCACTACTTAACGGAGGTTGCTGTGTAGTAAACCCCGACAGTGAGGTCATGCCAGCAGTGATTTCCAATCGCATAAGAATAAACAAAGTCAATCTTATGTGGCTCAATGCTTCATTACTTAATACCATCGTGGAAGATGCACCAGAGATGCTTGAGGGCCTGGAGACGGTGATTGCTGGTGGAGAAGTTGTTTCAGCCAAACATTTCAGGCGAGCGCAGCAGCGTTATCCGGGCCTGCAGCTACTAAATGGGTATGGTCCGACCGAGGCTACGACATTCGCATGCACCTACCAATGCCCGGAGATCCCCGATGCTGCTTCTACTATCCCAATCGGACTGCCCATCGGGGGAGTGGAAGTGTATGTGCTGGACAAAGAGCTCAACGAGGTGCGTCATGGTTCCGAAGGTGAACTCTACATAGGAGGGAAGGGTCTCGCGCGAGGCTACATCGGCCGCCCGGCACTCACGGCGGAGAGTTTTGTTCCACACCCTTTCTCGGCTGAGCCTGGGACGCGTCTCTATAAGACTGGTGATCGCGTTCGGCGTAGTGCGGACGGCTGCTTGGAGTTTATCGGTCGCGCCGACAGGCAAGTGAAGATCCGTGGCTTTCGTGTCGAGTTAGACGAAGTCGAGCAAGCGATACGAAATCTACCTGGTGTACAGGATGTCGTCGTTGGGGCTGTTAGCCAAAATATGGGTGGCAACTTGGCGGCCAGCATAAAGCAGTCATCGTCTCACGAGAAATCGCTCGGGACGGGAGATGTCAAGTCCGCGCTCGAGTTGGTTCTTCCATCATTCATGATACCAGCTCGAATTGACTTTGTTGATTCACTTGGTCACACGATTACGGGGAAACGTGCGTCGCCTCCCGAGCCGGACGCTAGTTGCGGTATGCCGGGCCATGGCCAGGCTGAAGGGGTCATTCAAGACCTGGCAGGCATCTGGGCAGAAGTTCTCGACTACGAATGGCCATCGGCGGAGGACGACTTCTTCCTGCTCGGCGGGCACTCCCTGTCTGCAACTCGCGTCCTTATTCGCGTTAGGGATCGTCTAGGCGTGGAGTTACAGTTGCGTGAATTGTTTATGCACACGCGGCTGGTAGATCTAGCGAACCTGATTGCTAGCCGACTTGATCCTCTACTACGGCAGCTCAGTGAAGCGGCATGCGTCGCGAGCGCGCCAACGGACGATCGTACTGAGGCACTACGCAAGACAATCGCACAGCTGTCTGACCAGCAAGTCGCGGCCCTTCTTGGGGATAAGCAGCGACGGCGGGAATTGTTGGCAGCAGAAACGAGGCGGACGGAGGATTGAAATGAAATCCAGCTACGACAAGAGGGAGGCGCTCTTGAGGCTCCTTTTGGAGGAGAGTAGAGAGTCGCGCAGTGCCCCAGAAATTGGAGGGTCGCTCCCCAGCTCAACGCCTCAAACTAGCGACCTCTCATTCAGTCAGAAACGCCTTTGGTTCTTGCGCCAATTGTTGGGCGATGAAGACGCTAGTTATAACGTGCCATTTTCACTTCGATTGAGAGGTCAGCTCGACTATGCGACGCTTGAGTCGGCAGTCAATGAGGTCGTGGCTCGTCATGAAGTGCTGCGGGCGAGGTTCGGTCTCATTGATGGACGGCCCGTCCAATACGTCATCGACGACTTGCACATCCAGATCGCCCATATCTTACCTGAACCCGAGGGGGTCGCGTCAGTAATTTCGGATCACGCCCGGTATAGCTTCGATCTATCGTCAGGCCCTCTGATAAAAGTTTCACTGATTCGCCTAGCGGAACGCGACCACATTCTCCTCCTGAATATGCATCACATTGTTGCAGATGGATGGTCGCTTGGCGTATTTGTCAGCGAACTTTGCTTATTCTATCGCCGCTCAATGCTTTACGAGTCTTGCTGTCCGCCCATTCTGGCGACGCAATACCATGAATTTGCGAAGGCACAGGCGGCGAGAGTTGAATCCGGTGAATTCGCTGATCAGCTTTGTTATTGGCTTGAGCAGCTCAAGAATGCACCTTCAACGATCACTTGGCCGGCAGACTACCCAAGGCCAGAGATGATGTCTGGGCAGGGCGGCCAGGTGAGATTCGCGATCTCCAGTGAGCAGCGTGACGCATTAAAGGAGCTCGGCGCCAAGCATGGGGCTACGCTCTTTATGGTTCTAATGAGTGCTTATGCTGTCCTTCTTAATCGCCTCACAGGTGATGCCGACTTGTGTATCGGCACTCCGGTCGCAGGGCGTCCAAGTCCTGAGGTTGAGGCGCTGATCGGCTGCTTTGTCAATACAGTGGTTATTCGGTCGGAGGTAGAACCTATCGAGGCATTGGGCGACTTGCTTGAACGCATCAAGTTGACGTCCCTTGAAGCGTTGGAGAATCAGGATTTGCCATTCGAGGTGCTTGTGGAGCATCTGAAGCCGGTCCGGTCCCTGGGGCAAACGCCGGTCTTCCAGACCATGATGGCACTGCAGAACATCCCGATTAGTCAGTTTGACTTGCCTGGCCTCGTTGTAGAGCCTTTCACCCAGAGCCTCTCAATTGCGAAGTTCGACCTAAACTTAAACTTGTCGGAGAGGTTGACGGGACTCTCAGCGATACTTGAATTTAACACTGACATCTTTAGTCGCGAGAGTGCGGAGCAGATAGCGCTTGGCTATCAAGAAGTGCTCACGGGGATCATCCAGGCGCCTTGCACGAAGATCTGCGACTTTGATGTACCTTCGCTCGTCGCGATGCGCGCTCGGATTTCGCGGGGATCCGAGGCAAAGAAGAAGTCGGGGAAGAATCAGTCGATTTGGGAGCACTGCTTCGCTGATAGTCACTCCTACTTCCAGTTGCCACGCACGCTCCCACCCTTACCACTCGCTGGTATCCCGTATGGTAGAGGCGAGCTTGATGTCACGATCGGTCGAGAGAACAGTGAGGTGGCATACGCTCTCGCTGAGACGCTGGGTGGCACTGCTGTTGACGTAATAGTGGCGGCGATTCTCTCTTTAAGTCTCCGCTTCATCGTAGATGCTGAAGCTGTCATTGGGGTTTGTGATCCTCTTGGAGAGTCAGCGGACGGCTTGCCTGCCGACTGCGTCTGGTTGTGCCTGCGTTCTGGCACGGACGGCTCGCAGACGTTGCAGCAAGTCTTTAACCGAGTGACTAGGCAACGTGTCGAGTGGCGCCAGGTCCATCAAACTGGCATGGAGATACTGGAGTCTAGCGCTAAGGTTTGGTCGACGCCGGTTGTTCCCATCAGGATCTCACAGTCACTATTTCGGTCCAATCCACTAGATCAGTTTACATGCCTCAGCTCATTGCACTTCGCGGTCACATGCGAGGATAGATTCATCTCTGTAAAGATCCAGTACGATTTATCGCGCTTTTCACGCGATGACGCCGATGCGATCGGGCGAATGTTTAGTTGCTTGCTCAGGCAGGCTCTCCTCGAGCCGAGCAAACCGATTTCAAATATTCCGCTCCTGGGTCACCAAGAGCGTATTCACCTGCTTGGCAGCTTTCGGGGACAGCTAATGTCGCCAGACGATGCGATGAGTCTCGCCGCTCCCTTCGAGGACTACGCGCGGCAGCATCCCGAGGAGATTGCGCTACTCAGCGGTTCCCGATCATTCACCTATGGCGAGCTGAACGAGCGCTCGAGTCGGTTGGCCTGGTTCCTTCGTGCCATAGGTGTTAAGGAGGGCGATCGCGTCGCGGTGTGCATGCAAATGGGTGTCTCACTCGTTGAAGCACTTTACGCTGTTGTCAAGGTCGGCGCGGCGTATGCGCCAATGGATGGGAGTTATGCGCAGGCGAGGCTGTCGTCCATGCTAGAAACCATGGCTGTCACGCATGTAGTCACAGACCGAGCATCACGTCCGGCCGTCCAAGGCGGCGATTGGGAAGTTGTGACTCTGGAAGATTACGCTGAGGCGATTGGTGCGTCCGATACTCGTCCAATCGAACTGCATCGAAAGCCAAGTGCTGCCTGCTACATCATGCACACTTCTGGAACGTCAGGCGTGCCAAAAGCAGTGCAGTTTCCGACGGACTTGGCAATCATGTCGATGCGTTCTCTCCAGGCGCGTTATCCAGTGCAGACAGGCGATGTGCACATCTTTAAGACTCCTTTTACATTCGACGTCTCGATTTGGGAGATCTTCTGGCCGCTATACTATGGAGGCAAGCTGGTAGTTGCCGAGGTCGGAGCACACCGGAATCCGGACTGCTTGCTCGAACTGATCGAGAATCACGGTGTTACTCTTATCAACTTTGTTCCTTCCATGTTGGAGACTTTCCTTCTGTCGCTACCACTGGGTGCATGCACTTCCATCAAGTGGATCTTCAGTGGAGGCGAACGCCTTAGTTCGAGAATCCGGGAAAGCTGCTTTGAGAAACTGCCGAATGCTCGGCTTGTTAACCTTTACGGCCCGACAGAGACTCACGGTGTGGCCGACACAGAAATAATGAGGAGTAACAACCATGGATCTTATGTCCCAATTGGGACCCCATCCTCGGTTTTCCAACTATACTTGTTGGACGAAGAGCTCGAGCCTGTTCCATTTGGGGTCCCTGGCGAACTATATATCGGGAATCCATTCGGCCTGGCGCACGGATACTTGGGGCAACCAGCGCTTACGGCCGAGCGATTCATACCAGATCCGTTCGGTGTTCCAGGAAGCCGACTCTATCGAACTGGTGATCTCTGCCGGTACTACTCCAACGGCGAACTGGAGTTCGTGGGACGGAAGGATCGCCAGCTGAAAGTCGCCGGTATTCGAATTGAGCCCGACGAGATAGAGCAGGCCATTCTCTCTCATCCTTCCATATTCCAGTGCGTCGTCGCAGCCGCTGGCGAAGGGGCCGATTGCCGGTTAGTAGCCTATGTCGTCAATAGCAGTGATCTGGCCGCGGAAAGAGAGGAGATTTTTCGCCACCTCACCGGTGTACTCCCGCCATACCTGGTTCCATCGGAGATTGTCACGGTGGACGCGATCCCAACGACGCCCAGTGGAAAGACGGACCTCGAGGGCCTCAGCGAAGAACGCGCTCGTCAATTGCTAACTACGACATCTGCTGTCGAGCCTCTGGTAAGCGAGTCGGAGGGCCGGGTGAGATGTATCTTCCAGGAGGCGCTGAACCGGCCGATTGTCGACCTCACAGCAAGTTTCTTCGAGCTTGGCGGACACTCGCTGATGGCCATCCAGGTGGTCATACGATGTCAGGCTGAGTTCGGCGTCAAGCTCCCACTGCACATTTTATACACCTCTGGCTCGGTGAAGGCACTTGCGGAGGCGATAGAACTTGCCCGCCAGTCCCAGTGGCAGTGCTTGGTCCCACTGGCAACTTCTCCAGGGAGCAAGCCGGCACTTGTATTTGTGCATGGGGCCGAGGGTACCGTTTCGCCGTTTTACAACCTGGCTAATCTTCTCTCCGATCGATTTGACGTCTTTGCATTCCAGGCACCAGGTCTTGATGGCGACACTGAGCCTTGTTCAACGATAGCTGCGTATTGTGAGCAGTACGCCCCGATCATTCACTCCCTCTGTCAGGATAGACAGTTGATTCTTATTGGTTGGTCCTTCGGCGGAAATATCGCGCTCGAAGTCGCCAAGCAGCTATCGACACAGCGGGAAGGGCCAAGCGACCCGTTGTTCAAGGTAATTCTACTAGACTCGTTTGTTATGAGAGTGGGGAGGAATGGTGCAACATCTGACATGGAGGCTGCCTATCGGCTCCTAAGAGAATTCGACTATCCGGGCATGCGCGCCCTGCAGCAGCTTGAAGGTCCGACCGAGGTCTGGAGCAGGATTCACCGGGTTCTCGAGAACAATCTCCGAGCCTTTCTCGAGTACGAGCCCGCCGTCTGTACCACTCCAATCCATTTCCTTTACGCCGATGAGGGCTGGCCAGACCTTCAAGGGGCGCCTGCTGCGGCATACAACGACGAAGACAGGGGCTGGGGAGATCAGCTACCCCACATACGCCGGCATTCCGTCCCTGGCGATCACTTTTCGCTTTTGTCCAAACAGCACAGCGATGCCGTGGCAAAGACAATTTCCGCTATTGCCTGCACGCCGACAACTCCCGACAGTGGCCGATGAAGCCTATTCTGACAAACACATTGACTCTGAGGCGCATGGCAAGTATCGTATTTTTCACAAGCCGAATGTGGCAGCTATGAAGCAGGAGAACTAAAATGTCTAAGGACGGCGGCAATTACCTGGCCTACCAGCCAGATTCGTTCAATCCGATCGCGTTCAGCCTGCTGACCTACAGGCGACCTGGCACTGAAAATACACTACTCCTGTTCCCGTCGCCTCCGGATGTCGGTCTTAACACACTTGAGGAGTTGGTGGCAGCAACGGGCGCGAGTGAACCAAGAGAGAGTGAGATCGGCCGTGCATTTAGTTTACTCGCGGCGCAGTCCGCGCGAGTGTTTATTAACGATACCGAAGCAAGTCGGGGCATCGCCGTTCCGTTTGTCGAAGCTGCTTACCCCTCGGCAGCCATTTTTAACTCTGGAACGGGGGGCTGGACGTCCGCAAAGGTGCAAGCTGCCTTGGCGACAGTCGATCGATCCAACGTGTTTCGTGCCCTTGAGGATATTCCTGGGCAGGAAGCTGCCGGCATTGTAGTTGAGTCACCCAATGCGCTTGCAAGTGCAGCCCGAGTTGTCGAGGGTGTGACCGAAAGGGCGGTCCTGGCCTCAAGTATCTCTCCTGCTTGCATGGCTATCACGGAGGCTAAGGTTTCCGAGATCCTAGAGAGTCCTTCCGAGGTTTTCGAGGCGGCGGCAGTGACAACGCCTAATCGTCAATTCGTCCTGCGGCCCTACTCTGGCTTGAATGCGGGACAACGTGAAATCCTTATTGACGGGATTTTCGCTGACGGAAGAGTGCTATTCGCCTCATTTTCGGAGAAGCGTCGGGTAGATCCGGATCCTCCCTACATGGACCGGAGGATTACTACTCTAGCAGATATGCACAACGTTCCCGTTTCGCTGTTTACAGATGTAATAGTCCGAGTCTTTGATCGCATTGGCGTCCGGAATACTGTCTTCCACGCCGAATTCGCAATGACAACCGCCGGTCCACTCATGACTGACCTGTTGGCTCGGCCCGGCGGTGGTTTCATTCCTGAAATGGTGCGAGCTAGGTTTGGCGTAGATTTGCGCGCCGCGCATGTTTATGCTGCGTTTGAAATGGTAAGTGAACTCAGACGTATTGCTGGCCTTGGCTTAGACTCCGGCTTGCATGTAGCCATTGCCGCATGCTACATAGACGAAGGCAATCGGACAAAGTACGCTGCTGGCGCTGCTTTAACTGAGAGACTCTCAAGGAGTGAGGATGTGATTGCTTACAATATCGAGACTGTTGCTACAAACGTCGCAATTGGGCTGCCGGACGTGAGAGCATGCCTCGCGGTTCGTGGCGAGACACCGGACAGCGCCCTAGCGGAGCTTGACAGCATCGCTACGGAATTTGGTTTTAGTTAGGATTTCTCAGATCTTGACAGGAGAAAGTGATGTTTGTTAGAGTCGCATAAGTAATGCAAGTCATCCGAATGCTTGGATTCAATCCGCGGTTGGGTCAGACCTCAGAGTTTCTACAGGAGATTGAAATGGATTATTTGCTAACTGACGATAGTAAGATGGTTTCTCCGCCCTACAAGAGTTGGCTCCCCATCAAAGGTTGGCTCCCCATCAAGGGAGAGTCTCTGCGGATTTCTATCTGCGACGAAACAGGCAAGATCCTTGACGCGCGCCAAGGGTTAGCCACTTCTCCTTCTGCGGTACCCCAGGTGGGCCAGGCAGCAAGGGGATTTCCCGGCGATTAATAGTTGATTCCATTTATTAAGTGCACGCGAAGAGGTTTTTTTCGAGAGGTCTGTGGTGAGCCGATCTGACCTTGATTTGCCGAGCTTCATACCGCGAGACATTCTCCTGGAGTCATTCACTTATCCATTCTTTGACTCCAGTTTCAGTGTTGATCCGCTTGGTTTGGCGCGATTGTTTCTCGACAAGGAAGGCGCAGCCACTAAGAGAGGCCTTCGAGGTCTTTATGTCCACATCCCCTTTTGCGATAGCTTATGTGGGTTTTGTCCATTTGTGAAGTCTGTAGGGACCCAAGAGCGCATCGCAAGTTATCTAGACGCTTTGTGTTTGGAAATCTGTCTCTTGGCGGAGACACCACTTGCAAGATCGTGGGAGTTTGATGCCGTCTATATCGGTGGTGGAACACCCTCGGTCTTGACTCCAATTCAAATCGAGCGCTTGATTAACACGATCAAATCGACTCTTAGGCTCACAAGCGATGTTGAGTTTACCATAGAAGTTGAACCGAAGTCTGCTTCGGACCAGTTTTGTGACGCGGCAGCCTTGGCGGGCGCCAATCGTATTTCCTTTGGGGTTCAGACGCTCCATCCCGAGTTTAGGGAAATGATGAACCTTACGGCTAGCCTTGATCAGATCTACGAGTTGGCTCGAATCTCGCGGAAGTATTTCCAAGTGTCCAACTTGGATATGATTGTCGGGTATCCGGGGCAAACAGAAGAACAAGTCGTCACTGATATGGCTGGGGCGCTCGAACTTGATGTTGGCAACATATCAGTGTTTCCCCTTGATTATCTCGCTACGCTGCCGAAACTCCTCGATAAAATCCGACATGGAGAATTGCCACCACCACCGCCAAGCACTCAGCGTTGGGAAATGTTTCACCGAGCTCGCTCCAAACTTGGAGAGGTATACTCGGCCCAGAATATGTATTTCTTTGCGGAGCCTGGCATGCCTGGATGCAAGTACATGTTCAATATCGTTTACGGCGGCTACTTTGATGAGTATATTGGGCTTGGCGCTAGCGCCTATAGTTCGATACGAGGCCTTGCCTACTGCAACACGCAATCGGAAGTAGACTACATTCGCCGGGTCACTCAAGCACGAGAGCTGCCGATTTCTGATGCCTCACCAGGCCATGCATATGAGAAGTCTTACGTATATTTTGGCAAACGCATGAGGGCTGATCTTGGCGAGGCTATTGAACTCGGCATCAGTGACTTCATCGGCCCAAAATTCAATGCACTTGTTCAGGCGGGACTGGTCTCTCAGGACGGAGATGATTTCACTCTTACCCCCAGGGGGGCGAGATTCTACGCGCAGATTATGGTCGGGTTCTTGAGCGATGGGCAGAGGCGCATTTACGATCGGGTCTGCGCACGGATGCGTGATCAACTGAACTGGACATTCGATGGTGCCTCAGGCCCGGAGTGCGCATCGACGCGTATATTGGCTGCGAGGAACACCATGTTACACAATGTTTAACCTGCATTATTCTTGATGACCTTGGAGATACCTCAATGACCTTGCCTACAAGTCATTCTGGCGATCGGCCATACATACAGACTACTTTTAACATGCCCACACCATTAGCCTGTTGACAATTGATGAATAAGCCAGCCATAATGAAAAAGCCGGGTGCAGCTAAGAAGCGCCTTAGGGACACCTGAATCAACACAACCAGTAGATTTTCAGACCATGAGTGTAACAGTTGTTGCCATTTCAACTGAAAATAGGGCTCTCCTTGCTAAGGCGCCTGGCTGGCAGGAGACAAAAGTACCCTCTGGCAAGCGAGTGGCCAGTCACTACCACGAGTTTCAAGCCTACTACTTCACATTCGGCATATCCAAGCTAAGGACACGCGACGGAGAGCAGGATCTTCCAGAAGCAGCCATGATCGTTGTGCCGGAAGGAGTGGCCCACAGTTGGGTTGGTAGCCAAGAAGACTACCCTGCAATTGTCGGTCACTTTCATGATGGCCACGGTTATCACTTTCTTGAGGATCATGTGAGTGGGTTGGCGGTGTAAGAACTCTTCGAGGAAACAGCGCTATGGTGCGTGCTAGAGGCTGTGTTGCTGTTTCAGAGCCTTGGTTGAGCTTGGGTGTGTCCGGTGATTCTACAAAACCAAGTTAGCCTTATTGGCAGTGGCCGGCTTGGTCAAGCTATAGGCAGGTCTTACATGCATGTCTGGGGGGCTGAGTTGCCTGCATGGAGCCGACGTTTCGCGGAAGCCGAGTTGCCCGGAACCAAATACCCAGGGTTAAGAGGTGTCTCTCTCGAGGAGGTCGCTGTACATCCAATCCTCTTTTCCGCGATCCCTAACTCCGCTTTGACTACTCTAGTCCAAGCTCATCCGAGCCTATTTACGAGTTTTTCTGGTTTGGTGTTGCTAGCCGGAGCAGATACTCCTTCTTTTACCCTTGTTTCGCTCTTAGCAGGCGCCACCCTAGTGCGTGTCGTTCCAATTCTACTTGCTGGCACGGCCGAAATTTTCTTCTTCGCCCTGGAGCCTACTTGCAGCCCCGAAGTATGGTGCAGAACCCGTGAGTTTCTCGCGGGACTTGGCCCTGTGAGTACCGTGAAAGATAGCTACGTGTTTAATGAGTTGATGATTCTCACTTCTCCCTTTGCAACCGTCGTTCGGGAGGCGTTGAGAATTGCTATTGCTGAGTTCCTCAACGCCCGGCAAGTTAGTGATCAGTGGCATAGCCTTGCTGAGACTATCTTCGCCACTTCGCTATCTGGTCGAGACTTCCCGATTGGCAAACTTGGTGGTTGTGTTGAGAGCATTGCTACGCCTGGTGGAATCACGGAGGCAGGCCTCTCACAGAGCCCCCAATTAGTTCGCGGATTCCATGCCGTGGTTGAAGCGATGAGAGTTCGGGCTAATTCTCTCGATGACAAGGAAACTGAGGTGTAGCCGCCTAGCGGCTTCATCACGCTCCCACATCTTCAAGCTAATCTGTCATGCCCTTGCAGCTTAAGCGTTGGTTGTAGTTATAGAGATCAACTCCGCTCACTAACACTGGCGACCAACACTTCAGGTCTACCTCGCCGCCATATTCGGAAAGCTTGTCCTGGTGGGGGTAAATCCGGACGTTGGTGGGCACATAGCGAGAAACGAAGGAGACGCGAGACTCTGACTTACTTGTGTTTCCAAGGGAAGCGTGCATTGTCGCCTCCCAAAAGATCACCGCTTGGCCAGCTCGGACTTCCACGCTCACCACGTCTTGCCCCTTAGAACGCCAAGTAGTGTCGATTTCTATCTCGCTAGAGTCATACCCAAATAGACTTCTCTTTTCCCCATTCCACAGAAACTTGTTGACACGAGCTGAGTCCCAGCTCATGGGCTTCAGATCATCCATGTACAAGTCTCTGTGAGAGCCTCGCAGGAACTGAATACAACCAGACTGAATTGTCGCGTCAGTGAAGGCGGTCCAGACTGCCAGGGTAAGGAAGATTTCCGGGTATCTCTCGTGTGGCTCGGTCGCAATGACAGGAGGCAATCCGCTTCCAATTGCCATATGTCGGGAGTGTTGCCAATCGGTGCCTTCATCGCCAGGGTACTTAGCGAAGAACTCGGTGCGCCAGCAAAACAGGTCGTCACC
>NZ_JAGQBY010000199.1:0-5036 GCF_024345875.1 Synechococcus sp. EJ6-Ellesmere | reverse complement strand
GAAGTCCGCCTGCTTGTGGTTCACCGCTATCCGCCAGGAGTCCAGAAGCTCGGCACCACCCCCTGTGAGGTCGAGTTCTTTGGCCGCCGCGGCAAGCCCGTCAAGAAGATGCGGCTGATTCCCGCCGAGAAGGCATTTGCCTTTGCCCGCAAGCTGCAGGGCACCCCCGGCTGCACCGTCTCGGTCTGCTGAGCCTTGCGGCTCAGGCCCGGCTGCCGGTTGGTGGCCGGGCCTTACAGCCAGTGGCGGTAGGCACTCCGCTGCCGCCGGGCCCTGGCCTTGGAGCGAGCACTGCCGAATGTAGGACTGCTGCCGTCACGGCGACGGCTCACACAGACGCCATGGCGAATGAGCCGGCTGTCCTGGGGATTGGCGCGGCGGGCGGCCACGATTGCCCCATAGCCCTTCTTCTGCTTGCGCTGGGTACGGGAGCGGGCCTGGCTGGCGCTGGCGGCCGGCACCACCGTGGCGGTGGATCGGTTGCGCCAGAACACCAGATACCAGGCCATCACTCTGCGGCGGAGTGATCAGCGCCTCGGTGCAGCCGCCCTGGGCGTGGTGCCCTTCACGGCCTCCAGGTAGAGCTCGGCGGTGCTCAGCGTCTGCAGGTTCACGGCCCCCCCGTGCTCATGGCCCGTTTCAGGCACAGCAGCCGAATAGAGGCCGCTGCGCTGCTGGAACAGGAAGCTGTACACCGGGTGGCGGCGCAGCTCCTCCATGTAGTCGCCATCGCTGAGGGCCACGCCATCGGCGGTGAGGGGCTGGCCCTTGCCGTCCAGCGGCAGCAGCCGCTCGCGGCCATCCACATCCCGGAGCTGGAAGTGGCCGCCGCACAGCGTCACGAAGGTGTCAAAAAACGTCCCCCGCTCATCGCCACCGACGCGGCCTTCCGCTTCTGAGAACAGACGCTCCATCAAGCGTTCCTTGCGCAGGTTCTGCACCTGGGAGCGGGCTTCATCCCGTTCCTTTTCGACGCTGCGCACACGGCGCAGGTTGGCCTCATTGAGCTGGCGTTCGCGATCGCCCACCTGGCGTTCGAACTCTTCTCGCTTGCGCTCAGCGTCCTGCAGGCGGGCGTACTCGTCCGGGTTGATCTCGGAGAAGCGCGACAGCTGGGCGCGGGCCTTGCGTAGCTCTTTTTCGAGCTGGTTGCTACGGCGGCGCTCGGCCCGCAGGGGATCAGCCGTGCTGCTGGCTGCTGGCGTGTCGTCGTTGTCGCCGCTGCCGCCGGGGTCCTGGGGGATGGCGGAATCGAGGCCATCGTCAGCACCGCCCAGATCACCACTGCCGCCCTCGTCCTCGTCGCTGTCGAGAAGGTCGGGGTCGGTGGCAGGTGGAGCAGAGCCAGCAGGGCCCTGGTTGGGCTGCTGCTGCTGCTGGCGGTAGATCTGCCACAGAGCGGCAGGTGCAAGAAGGTCTGGTGCGGTGCCGCTGCTGGTGCGGCTGGATTGAGAAAGGAAGGAGGAGGGCATCACCGATCACGGCTGTGGTGCTGCGGGCGCCCCGTCCGGGCTGCGCTCGCACTCCCTGTTGCCAGACCTGCTGCAGCTCTTATGCCAAGAAGAACTCTCGCCGCCAGATCGACCCCTTCTGGGCCCAGGGCCAGTAGTCCGAGGCTAGATCGCGGGAGCACAAGCGCAGGGTCTGGCGGGTGAACAAGAAGTTCAGCTCGGCGGCGATGGCGAGAATCTCCTCCGGACTGGCGGCGGCTTTCAGCCGGGCCTGATGGGCTGGACTGGCTGCAACAGCGCGGCAGAAGCGATCGAGTGCCAGCTGCTCACTCAGGTCATTGCTCGTCTGGAGCGGATCGGGAGGCACGGCCACTGCAGTTTTCCTCGACTCAAGTTAAGGCTACGTTTTCTGCAAAGTCAGGCCAGTGCTGTAGCGCTCGCCCAGAACGGGAGCGGCCTCGCGTCGCCAGAGAGGAGAGCAGCTCATTCAGGGCACCGGTCCTTCCCCTGCATTGCTGGCGCTGCCGCGGCTGGAGGGCAATTGGATCCACTCCCCCGCCGGTAGCGGCGTCGCGGGCAAGAACCCCGGCACCACCAGGCTCTGGCCTGGGGCGATCGGGGTGGTGGAGCGGTAGACGGGCAGCAGCAGGGTGGTGCCAGGCGGCAGCGGTTCCTCGCTGGGCCAGCTGCTCAGCTCGGGGTTGAACTGGCGCAGCAGGGTGATGCTGAGGTTCTGCTCGGCCGCAACGCTGCTCAAGGTCTCACCCTCACCGGTGGCGTAGGGCTGGCTCTGCTGCAGCACCGGGTTGAGGCTGCGCAGTTTGGTCTCGGTAGTGCCGTGGCGCCCAGCCAGCACCGCCAGCGAATCCCCCTCGACGGAAGTGATCGTCTGGGTGCTCTCCAGCTGGGGGTTGATCCGCCGCAAGGTGGCCACGGTGGTGCCGTAGCGCTCGGCGATCAAGTTCAAGGTGTCGCCATCCCGCAGCACCAGCACGCTGTGGGGCCTGAGCACCAGCTGGATCGCTTCCCCCAGCAGCGGCTGCACCAGCAGGCCGATACCACCGGGGCCGTAGTCCGCCCCGAAGTGCTGCACCAGGCAGCCAGCGAACTGGGCCCGCCCGCCTGATGGCAGCCCGCCCTCGGGCCGCAGCAGGGCCAGGTCTCCCAGCCACATCACCCCCTGGCAGGGGGCCTGCACCGTGCCCAACAACTCCGGATCCCAGGGCAGTGGCGCCTCCTCGCGGAAGCCTGGAGTCGCCCAGTCCAGCTCGGCAGCCAGCCAGTCGAAGGTGTTGCTGGTGCTCACCGGCAGGATCGCCGCACGGCAGAGATAGCCGCGCAGCAGCACATCCCCCGGATCGGTGAGGGCGGTGTCGTTGTAGCCGCTGACGATGCCGCTCTGCTCCAGGAAGCAGTCGATCACATGCCGGCGGATGGGAACCGGATTGCGGCTCTCGGGCCGGTCGACCTCAAACAGGCAGAGGCGGGCATTGGCGTAAGGCTGCAGTGCCAGCCACAGGGGCATGGCCCCTTGGGGTGCAGCAACGGGCTGGGCCACCCAGCTGGCGATCGCCGGGCTGGCCGACGGCATGGCCACCAGTTGCCCCCAGAGCGGAGCACTCCGCAGGGGGTTGAGGCCCTGGTTCAGCGGCGAGAGGGGCAGCTCCATTGCTCAGCCCCGCTGCATCAGGCCCCGAAAGGGGTCCGGGTTGCACTGGCGCCAGTTCTGCAGCCTTGGCAGCAGCATCGCCAGCTGGCCGATGTATTGGCTGCGCTGGCGCCCGAGCGCCACTGCTGGCGACGGGGCATTGGTGTCCCACTGGCTCTCGGTTTCCTCCAGCAGCAGCTCGGTGGCGTACTCCACCACCGCCAACTTGCTCAGCGGCAGTGGGTTGGGCACCACACCACCGGCCACGCCCTTGCGGCGGCTGCGGATCGGGGCATTGAGATCGGCTGGGGTCAGGCCCGCTAGCTGCTGGTCCAGCTCGGCGATGGCATCGAGGTGTCGCTGGGCTGTGCAAACCCCCGTCGGGTAGTGGGTCTGCAGCAGCGCCATCTCCCGGTTCAGGGCAGAGAAGGATTCAGCACTGACAGGGATGGAGAGGGCAATGCGCATGGCCTCGCTGTCGCCGGGGCGCCAGGAGCAAGTCCGGGGTGAGAGCTGGGGCATGCCCTCCTTTGCCAGCTCAGCCGCCGCCGAGCTCCCGTTGCAAGCTCTCCCAGTCCTCGGGGAGATCGCCGCGCTGCACCATCCGCGAGAACACGGCATAGCAGTCATTGCGGTCCCCGTCCTTGCGCGGGTAGCCCAGCCAGAGGATCAGCAGCAGACGCCTGCCCTCCGCCTCAAAGGGGCGAAAGAACAGGCGGTAGCGATCAGGCAGGCCCAGCCCTTTGAGCCGGCCGTAGCGACGCAACGGACCGCTGAGGGCAAAGCGGCTGGCGTAGGGATCGGCGGCGATCCGCTCCTTGATCCCCTCCATCACCGCCGCCAGCAGCTTCACCTGGGGGTGAGACGCAAACTCCTGGGGGGCCAGCTCCTGCTTGAGGCACTTCACCTGGGCTTTGAGCTCGGCGTACTGCAGCGCAAACAGCTGGGGCTGGAAGGAGATCTCCCAGCCATGGCGCACCAGCTGCGGGCTCATGCCCCCGCTTCCTCCTCACCGGCTTCCACAGAGACCCCGGCCAGCAGGTCGTCGTCTTCTGCAGCCATCGCCTCGGTGTAGGCCACCGGACCGCCTTCAGCTGTCAGGGCCTGACGGCTGAGGAAGTCGAGAAAGAGCCCCAGCATCAGGCTCTCCTCTTCCACCTCACTGTCCTGCTGCTCTGGTGACTCCAGGCGCAGCAGCAGGGTGTCGTCGCTGAGCACTTCCACCTGGCCGGCAGCACCAGCGAACTGGGGATGATCTCGATAGAAAGCTGCTGGCAGCCGCAAGCCGGAGGAGTTGCCAATCCGGGCGGGGGTGACACGGTAAGGGGTGACAGCCATGGCGAGCAGCATCGCAAGGGCGGACTTACGCCATGTTAGTCCGCCTTTGTAGTTCTCAGGTTGCCGCTGCACCATCGAGTCCCAGCTTCTGGCGGAGCTCCACGCCGTCGATCACCCCCCGCTCGTGCAGTACCAGCCACTCCTGCACCGACGGCTGGGGTTTGCGCGGCGGTTGCGGCGGCACCAGTGGGCAGATCTCCACGTTGCAGGCCGGCGTGTTGGACAGCTTTTCGCCAGTGAGGCGGGTCCACTGGCCCAGCAGGGTGCTGAGCATCGAGCTCTTCTGGCCCGCCAGCGACTGCAGCACCGCAAAGCTCTGGCCGGCGGTGAGCGAAATCTCCAGCTCGGTGCGGGCCGGGCCGTGGCCACCGGCGGGGATCAGGGCGTCGCGGCGCATGGCTTCCTCCAGCTGCTGCAGGTAGGCCCGATGCTCTGCCAGCGAACGGGCTTCTATTTCGACCCACTGGAACTTGGCGCGGTAGCGCCCCTTTGAGTGGTGTAACTCAGAAGGTCCTGTGACCCTGTCTGGAGGGTGAACAGGTGCAGCCAGAGGATGACTGCTCAGGAGCTGATTGTGCAGCTCCATTCAATCACTATGA
>NZ_JAGQBY010000198.1:0-5038 GCF_024345875.1 Synechococcus sp. EJ6-Ellesmere | reverse complement strand
CCGCTGCAGGGATTCGGTGACAACCGGATCCTCAACGGCTTCGGCAGCTGCGAGCCCGCGCCGGTGAGCGCCGATCAGCTGGCCCGCGGCACCCGGGAAGCCAGCGCGCTGATGGTGGAACCGGGCGGGAAGTGACCCTGCTCGCCCCCAGGCCGCTGACCCACGGCAGCCCCTCCAGCCGGCCCACCCTCACCGCCGTGGTGGTGGTGATCGGCGTGCTCGCCCTGCTGCCGATGGCGGCCTTGCTGCGCGATGCCGCCCTCCAGCCGGCCCTCGCGGGCGGTCTGGGGCTGGGGTTCGATGGCGCCGAACAAATTCGAGGCACCCTGGTGCTGGTGCTGGGCGAAGGGGTGTGCGGGGCCGTGATGGGCACCGCCATCGGCTGGCTCACAGCCGCCTGCCGCTTCCCCGGCCGGCGCTGGCTGCGCATCGCCCAGCTGCTGCCGCTCGCCTTCCCGGCCTATCTTCTGGCCGCCAGCCTGATCGACTGGGGCAGCAGCCACGGCCTGCGGATCCATGGCCTGGGCTGGGCGGTGCTGTTGCTCAGCCTGGCCAACTACACCTACGTGTTCCTGCTGAGCACCGAGAGTTTCTCGATCACCGGTGGCCAGCTGCTGGAGGCCAGCCGCAGCCTGGGGGTGGGCCCCTGGCAGGCCTTCCGCCGTGTGGCCCTGCCGATCGCCCTGCCGGCGATCGGTGCCGGGGTGGCCCTGAGCGCCATGGAAGTGGTGAACGAGCTGGGGGCGGTGCGGCTGCTCGGGGTCCCCAGCCTCTCGGCGGGCATCCTCGATCGCTGGCAGGTGGAGGGGGATCCCCGTGGCGCGGCGCTGCTGTCGCTGATCGCCCTGGCGATCGTGGTGCTGCTGGTGGCCGCCGAGCGCTCGCTGCGCCAGCGCAGCCGCCGCTGGAATCTGGGCCATGCCAACGGCGAGGCCCAGGCTTACGTGCTCAGTGGCTGGCGCGCCCTTCTGGCCCAAGTGGTGTCGGCGCTGCCGCCCGTGCTGGCGCTGACCATTCCCCTGGTGTGGGTGGCGGAGGGCTGGCGCAATCTGCTGGAGGAGCCGCTGACGGAGCAGCTGATCCTGGCGGGCCGAAGCCTCGGCCTGGCCCTGGTGGCCACCCTGCTCACGGCGCTGGCGGCCCTGCTGCTGGCGATCATCCGCCGCTGGAGCCCGAGGCTGGTGGTGTGCCAGCTCAGTTTTCTGGCGGGAATGGGCTACGCCGTTCCCGGCAGCGTCATGGCCCTGGGGCTGATGCTGCTGGGGGGGCCATGGGCGCTGAGCCCGCTGCTGCTGCTGATCTGGGGCTACGGGGTGCGCTTCATGGCCGTGTCCAAGCAGGGCCTCGACGCCGGCCTGGAGCGGATTCCCCCCAGCATCGATGAATCGGCCACCAGCCTGGGCTGCAGCTGGACCGAGGTGCTGCGGCGGGTGCACCTGCCGCTGCTGCGCGGTCCGTTGCTGGTGGGGGCGCTGATGGTGTTCGTGGATGTAGTGAAGGAACTGCCGCTAACGCTCTCCCTGCGCCCGTTCGACTTCGACACCCTGGCGGTGCGGGTGTTCCAGTACGCCAGCGATGAGCGGGTGGGGGCGGCCATGGCGCCGGCCCTGGTGATCATGGCCCTGGGACTGGTGGCCTCACTGGCCCTGATCCCCACCCTCGAGAGCCGCGACTGAGCCATTGCGGCAGCCGGGCTGACGGCGCGGGGCCAGGCGGGCCAGGCGGTTGGCCTGCAGGGGGTTGAAGTTGTCGTCGCTCACCAGCAGCAGGGTGGGACGACCATCGGCCAGGGGAGCCCCCAGAGCCAGGCCCTCCCAGTTGTCAGGGGGCAGACCGCTCACCAGAAGATCCCAGCGGACGAGTGGCGCCTGCACCTCTTTGGCCTGCACCGATGCGGCCGCTCCCGGCACGGGCAGCTGCAGGAGCTGGGCCCACCAGCTGGCGGGTGGCTCGAAGCCCCGCACCAGGCCCAGCAGGCCACCACCGGGGGGAGCGAGCAGCTCGGTGAGTCCCCAGTGGGGCGCCGGCAATGTCAGCAGCAGGAAACCCATGGGGCGGAAGCCAGCGGGGCCGTACGTGAGCAGGCGCAGCTGATCGCGGCGGTCCTGGAGCAAGGGGCGCTCGGCCGCCAGCAGCAGGGTGAGGGGAGAGCCGCTCAGGCGGGTGAGGGATTCGGGCCCCTGGTTGACGCCAAGGCCCTGGCCGGGAGCGGCCCTCCAGGCCTCCGGCAGCAGCAGGGCCTCGCGCAGGTGGCCGCTGCGGCGATCGAAGCGCAGCAGCTGAGCCGGACGATCGGCGCTGCGGCGCTCCTCCGTCACGATCCAGAGGTCGTTGCCCTCGAGCACCAGGCCCTCGCCATCGAGCGGGGCCGGGAAGGGGTCGCCGTTGGCGCTGCGCAAGGGCAGGCGCTCACCCAGCCGCAGGGGCCGCTGGCCCAGTCCGGCAAGATCCCAGATGGGAATCAGCTCGGGTTCCTCCCGGTCGCTCAGCAGCCAGAGGCTGCCGTCGGTGGGATCGCTGGCAGCGGCTGAGAACCCTCCCAGACTGCGGCCATCGGCTGCTTTGGAGGGCAGCACGCCATAGGCCACCAGCTCCCAGCCGGCCGAGAGCGGGCAGGGCAGCAGGGGGATCAAGCGGCGGCGAGAGGGGCGGATTCCACCAGGGAAGGCGCCAGGCGCAGGCGGGGTTCGCCTGCCGGAGCTTCCAGCAGCTGGGCCTGGCGGATCCGGGAGATCAGCCGGGTGGTGGTGACCCGGGTGGTGCCGATCAGCTCACCGATGCGCTCATGGGTGAGCCGGAAGGGCAGATCACACCAGGGGCCGCAGCGGCGACCGAGGCGACGCACCAGCAGGCCGAAGAGGGCATGGAGACGCTGCTCGGCGGAGCCGAGATGGCGAATGCGCAGCAGCTGCAGCGTCCATTCGTTGACTGGATCGAAGCCGGTATCGTTGCAGGCCTCGGTTTCAGAGCGGAAGCAGAGGGGAGTGAGAGCTTCCACGCAGACCCCTTCGCTGCAGAGACGGTCGGTGCGCAGCTGATCACCCGGCTGAAGGAAGGCCAGGGTCATGCCTTCGGTTTCCTCGCAGGGGCAGTAGACGCGGGCGATTCCTTCGAGGACTTCGATGGAACTGCCGCCGGGGCGAAGGGCGGGATCAAGCAGCACGGTCTGGCCGGCCGGCATCCGCACGCAGGACAGGGGCTGATCGGGCAGGAAACGGAAGCTCACGGAACCGTCGCTATTGCGAATGACTCGCAATCTAAACAGCAGGGTTGCCCTTTTGCAATCGGTTCTCAATAACTTCCCCAGTTGCAAGGCGGCGGCGCCAAGGCGCTGGTGGTGAATGGACCCTGGACTGTGCCTTTTGGCCCCTGGCCCGGTGCCCCCGGAGCCACGGGCCAGGCGCGGGCAGCCCCAGCCTTGGGCCCGTTGCCGCACCCCCGCGATGCTCAGACTCCACGGCGATCGCGCCACCCTTCTCGCCGCCCTGGCAGCCCACTGGGCCGATCAGCAACTTGGCTTGCCGGGGGTGCCGTTCAGGCGGGTTCGACGGCTGCGCAGCGAGGACAGAGGGCCCGCACGTTGAGCACGCACTCGATCAGGCGAAAGCCGTGGCTGCCGGCGGCCCGACGGCCTTCGTCGAGCACGACGGAGCTTTCGAATTCCTCGGTACGGCCGCACCCCACACAGACCAGATGGTGATGGTCGCGGTGGGCATCGCTGGCCAGCTCGAAGCGGCGGCCCCCTTCGGGCAACTCCAGCTCCCGCAGCAGCTCCATCGAGCTGAGCAGGCGCAGGGTGCGGTACACCGTGGCCAGGGACACCCGCTCCTCGGCCCGCACCAGGCGCAGGTGCACCTCTTCGGCGCTGAGGTGACTGCCTTCACCGATGCGCTCGAACAGGGAGAGCACCTTCTGGCGCTGGGGAGTGAGCCTCCGGCCCCGCCCATGCAGGCTGGAACGCAGCTCTGTGGCCGGACCTGGGCTGGCCGACGATCGGGATGGCACCGGATCACCCCGTACATCGTGGTGAATCTAGCCCGCTCTTCTCAACTGATGCTGCAATTGCGAAGGGCCGGATCCAGGCCGGCATCCAACCTGGCGGTGAGGGCCGCCAGCAGATCAGCCGCCGTGGCCACCAGGCGATAGCTCAGCGCCACAGCCAGTAGCGGGGCCTCCGCCAACTGGCCGCCCAGCTGCAACAGCAGCACCGCCTCAAACACCCCCAGTCCGCCGGGGGCACCAGGCACCACAAGCCCCGCCGTCCAGGCCAGGCCAAAGCCCAGCAGCCAGCCAGCCCAGGGCAGAGACAGCTGCTGATCGAAAGCCAGAACACAAGCCGCAAAGCCGCCGAAGCGCAATAGCACGAACGCCGCCTCAGCCAGCAGCGGGGCCAGCGGATAGCCGGGCAGCAGGAAGCCGGCTGAGCTGGGGTCAAGGTCAGGGGGTGCCTGAACCAGAGGCTGAGTCCCTGGCATCCGGGCCAGCTGCCGCTCGCGTGAGCGCTCGAGACGTTGCAGCAGCGGCTGGAACCAGCGCGGCACCAGGACCAGCAGCGGCAGCAGACCCAGCAGGGGCCATCCCGCCCTCCAGCCCGCCACCGCCGCGATGGCCAGGGAGGCGCTGGCGGCCAGGAGCGGATCGAGCAGAGTGGCCGCCAGCCCCAGGGGTGTGGCCACCGAGGTGGTCGGGCCAGCCAGCAGGCGATCGCCCTGGACAAGCAGGCGCACCCGCGCGGCCAGATGCCAGATGCCGCCGGGCAGGTACTTGAGCAGGTTGGTGCTCAGATAGGCGCGCACACTCAGACCCCAGCGGGGCCGCAGGCGGAACCAGCGCAGGCCCACGGCCCAGGCCAGGCCGTTGATCACCAGGCTGAACAGGCTCACCCCCACCCCGATCAGCAGCCAGAGCCAGCCCTGGGGGTCCAGGCGCTGGGTCAGCAACTGCTCGGCATTGCCCTTGAGGGCCGCCAGCAGAAAGCCCAGGCTCAGCAGCGTCACCCAGAAGCGGGCGCCGCCCGGCAGCTGCGGCCGGCGCGTGG
>NZ_JAGQBY010000197.1:0-5067 GCF_024345875.1 Synechococcus sp. EJ6-Ellesmere | reverse complement strand
CCAGCGGCCCTGCACGCAGGCGGCCGCCACCAGCTGGTGGCCATCCCAGGCGGTGGTGCGCATCCCGTACACCCACTGCGGCATGGCGAACTCCGCCTCCATCGGCAGCAGCCACTGCCATGGCCCAGTGCCAGCGGCGTCCAGCCGCTCCAGGTTCCACCAGCCGTGGCGGTCGTTGGCCACCACCAGCTCCCCGTTCGCCAGCCACAGGGGCTGGAAGACCGAGCACGCCGCCGGCTGCTCCGCAGCACCGGAGCCGGCGATCAGTCGCGCCGGGCCCAGTCCTCCTCCAGGCAACACGTCCGCCAGCCAGAGCTGGCTGCGGTCCCAGGGCATGTGCGGCTGTTGCCACTCCACCCAGGCGAGCCGGCCGCCATCGGGGCTGAGCACGGCATAGCCGCAGAAGTCGAGGGCCTGGCGCAGCAGCTGCGGTTCACCCCCCTCCAGGGGCACGGCCACCAGCTGATCAAGTCCGCGGGCCTCCATCACCCCGATCCAGCGCCGCCGCCGCCCATCGATCAGCCCATCGGCGAAGGCGCGCTCCCCCGGCTCGGTGAGCCGCATGGGCGCCGCCCCCGGCTGGTCGGTCTCAAGCCGCCAGAGGCAGCGGTCACGATCGTTCACCACCACCACCAGCTCTCCTGCGCTGGGTCCGGCTGTTTCCCGGTCCACCGCCACCACGCCCCCGCCGTATTCATGGACGCGGCTGCGCAGGTTCCAATCGCCTGGGGTGAGCTCGATCGCCTCGGCTGAGGGCGAGGGTCTCATCATCAAGGTGGTGCGCCCCTGCTCGGCGGGGCGTTGCTCCAGCCAGAACAGCCGGCCTCGGTGCAGCTGGGGTTCCTTGATCCGGGGCGTGCGTCCCACCACTGCCGACGCCGCCAGGGGGCGGCCCTGCCTGGCGCCTGAACCCTGGCTTGAACCATGCCCCACCAGCGGCTCCTACAATCAGACCATCGTTTCAGGTGACGCTTTGGCCAGCAGCTTCGCCAAAATGGCCCGCCAGGCGGAGCAGAGCAGCCGCACGGTCCAGGTTCCCAAGCAGGTGCTCGACGCTCCCCCGCTCACGATCCACAGGCTGGGGGATCAGGTGCTGCGTCAGCCCGCCAAGCGCATCAGCAAGGTGGATGAATCGGTGCGCGAGCTGGCCCGCAACATGCTGCGCAGCATGTACAGCGCGCATGGCATCGGCTTGGCGGCACCCCAGGTGGGCGTGCACAAACAAGTGCTGGTGATCGACCTCGATCCGGAGAACCCGGCCACGCCGCCGATGGTGCTGGTGAACCCGGAAATCAACGCCACCAGCGCTGCGCTCAACACCTACGAGGAGGGCTGCCTGAGCATTCCCGGGGTGTACCTCTCCGTGGTGCGCCCGAGCGAGGCGGAGGTCAGTTACCGGGATGAGCAGGGCCGCCCTCGCCGCATCAAGGCCGATGGCCTGCTCGCCCGCTGCATCCTCCACGAGATGGACCATCTCAAGGGGGTTCTCTTCGTCGATCTGGTCAGCGATGAGCTCAGCCTCAACGAGGAGCTCAAGGATCACGGGTTCCGCCGTGATGATGTCCACTCACAGCGCTGATCTCCCATGCCGATGCAACCCCTTGCCGGGGTCTTTCTCGGACTGGCCTGCCTGCTTGGCATCGCCGCCACAGGTTCCGTCTTTGAGCTCTCCTATGGCGAGCCAGACCTGGGTGTGCTCACCACCCGGCTGATCCTGGCGGCCTGCCTGCCAGGCACGGTGATCAGCCTGCTGGTCGCAATTCGTCTCAACAAGGCCAGCTGAGCCCCCCTGGCGTCGCGGGATCTCACTTCTACGATCGGGCTCACCTTGTCTCGTTCACCGATGCGCGTCGCGCCACTGCCGCTCCTCCTGCGATCGCTCAGCGCACTGGTGCCCTCCCTGCCGGCCCTGCTGGTGCTGGGCTTCGCTGCCGCCGGCCCCGTTGCGGCCCAGGGAGCTCTGTTCAGTGCCCGTGACGTGGATCAGTCGAAGTTCGTCCTGGTGGCGGCGCCGATCGGCGATGGCCTGCGTGCCCAGCTGAACATCTACGAACAGGTGAGTGACCGCCGCCCCTGCTTCTCCACCAGCGGTTCATCCCCGACCCGGGTGGAGCCCCTGCTGGGCAGCTTCGACTTCACCAGGATCTGCTCCCGCTACATGGATGCCAACGGCTACTCGCTGAGGGTGGGCGGCAGCGATCTGGGCACCATGTACCGGCTGAGCGTGGTGCGGCAGGGCAGCGACAACATTCTGCTGGCGGCACCGGGCCGCAACCAGGCGGGTCCCGAGGTGGTCGTGGCCCGGACCCAGGGCCAAAGCGATGGCTTCCTGCTGTTCGTTCCCGAACCGGGCTGGAAGCTGATGCGCCGCCACTTCGGCGACCGCGCCCTCGGCCATCTCTCCCTCTACCGGGACACCTGGCCGGGCCAGGAGGCTGTCCAGCCCGAGGCTCAGGCCCCAGCCGGCGCCACTCCCTCCAGCCTGGCTCCCGCAACCGATCCGCCTGCCGTCGGTTCTCCTGCAACCGATCCTTCTGCTTCTGTCGCGCCCGCATCTCCGCTGGCCCCTTCCCCGATCCCCAGCACCCAGGCCCAGCCGTGATTGGGGGCCGATGAGCCGATTGCTACATTGACGTTCAATTAGCCCCACTGCGTGGTTCATGACCCAGGTCACCGTCGGCGAAAACGAAGGCATCGAATCGGCCCTGCGCCGCTTCAAGCGGCAGGTGTCCAAAGCCGGCATCTTCGCAGACCTCAAGCGCCTGCGTCACCACGAGACGCCCACCAAAAAGTACAAGCGCGAGGCCCAGCAGCGCCGTCGTCGCAGCTGATCGCCTGCGGCCGAGGCTCATCCGGGGCTGATCAGCTCTGGTTCACCCTCTAAGTGGGCTCACCCTCCTGGGGCCCGGCTTCATCCAGCCCAGCGTTTTAGACAGATAGCTCCCTGCCGATCTGGTCGAACGATCGGTACGACAAGGCCTCCCCCAGGTGCTGAGCGCTCACTCCCTTGGTTCCCTCTAGATCAGCCAGGGTGAGGGCCACCCGCAGCAGCCGCTCTCCAGCCCGGGCACTCAGGCCCCGCTGGGTGATGGCCTGTTGCCAGAGCTGAAGCGACCCGGCGCTGAGCGTCACCAGAGTCCTGAGACTCGAGCCCGGCAGCTGTCCATTGGGTTGACCACCTGGATTGCGTCGCGCCATTCTCTGCCGCGCCCTCAGGACCCTCGCCGCCACCACTGCCGAATTCTCGGTCCGCTCCTGTCGCCCGGTCGCCAGTCCTGCTCCCAGGCCGTAGCTGCGCGCCAGGGCGCCGGGTTCGAGCCGCCCCATCACCACCTGCAGATCGAGGCGATCAAGCAGGGGGCCCGAGAGCCGAGACCAGTAGCGCCGCTGCAACGCCTCACCGCAGCCACAGGTCCGCTCCGGATCGCCGAACCAGCCGCAGGGACAGGGGTTCGTGGCCGCAACCAATGCGGCGCGGCAGGGGAAGCGGCTCTGCTGGCGTGAGCGGCTGATCCACACCTCTCCCTCCTCCAGGGGTTGGCGCAGCTGCTCGAGCACCTCGCGCCGAAATTCCGCCAGCTCATCGAGGAAGAGCACGCCGTGGTGGGCCAGCGACAGCTCCCCAGGTCTCGGCGTGGCGCCACCGCCCACCAGGGCCGTGGCCGTGCAGCTGTGGTGGGGCGCCCGAAAGGGCCTCGAGCCGATCAGAGCTCCACCCTCCGGCAGCAGTCCGGCTACCGAATAGAGCTGAGTGAGCTCCAGGGCCTCATGGCGGGGCAAGGGCGGCAGCAGACCGCACAGGCGCCGCGCCAGCATGGTTTTATCGCTGCCCGGTGGGCCCACCAGCAGCAGGTGTGGACCTCCGGCCGCGGCGATGTCCAGGGCCCGGCGGCCGTGGGAATGACCGATCACCTCGGCAAGGTCGGGCTGGGCCGCCCCCGGCTGCACCAGGGCGGGGGCCGGGGCCGGAACGTCCCCTGGATCCGCCAGCCAGACCATCAGCTGCGCCAGATCAGCCGCCGGCCACACCGCCAGCTCCGACACCAGCGCCGCCTCGCCGGCATTGGCCCGGGGCACCACCAGAGCCCTGGCCCCGGCCCGCCTGGCGGCCAGGGCCAGGGCCATCACCCCCCGCACCGGCCGCAGGCTGCCGTCGAGGCCCAGCTCTCCGGCGCTCCAGATCCCCTTCATTCGCTCGGGCGGAAGCTGGCCCGAGGCCAGCAGCAGCCCCAGGGCGATCGGCAGATCAAAGGCCGGCCCTTCTTTGCGCAGATCCGCCGGGGCCAGGCTCACGATCACCCGGGTGAGGGGCATGCGGAAGCCGCTGTTACGCAGGGCGGCCCGAACCCGCTCACGGGACTCGCGCACGGCCGCTTCCGCCAGACCCACGATCTGAAGTCCGGGCAGACCGGGGGCGATGTCCACCTCCACCGCCACCTCCCTCGCCTCCAGGCCCTGCAGGGCGGCGCTGCTGCAGCGTGCCAACATCGGCGCTCAGGCGTCGGACACCCAGTCAGTGCCCCGCCTGTCTCACCCCATCCGTTGCCGGGTTCCGGCGGAGGCCCCATGGCCGAGAGCGAGACGATCTTCGCGCGCATCCTGCGGGGTGAGATTCCCTGCGATCAGGTCCACGCCGATGAGCTGTGCCTGGCCTTCCGCGACATCCAGCCCCAGGCGCCTGTGCACGTGCTGGTGATCCCGCGGGAACCCCTGGTGAACCTGGCCGACGCCGAGCCACGCCATCAGGCCCTGCTGGGCCACCTGCTGCTGGTGGCGGCTCAGGTGGCGAAGCAGGAGGGCCTGAGCAGCTGGCGCACGGTGATCAACAACGGTGCTGAGGCGGGCCAGACGGTCTTTCACCTGCATGTGCACGTGATCGGTGGCCGGCCCCTGCTCTGGCCACCCGGCTGACCCTCGCCAGCGGCGACAATGGGCCGACTTGCAGCCATTCATGCGCCCCCTCAAGGCCCTTCGCGAGCAGTTGGCCAAGCTGCAGCGCCTGGCCCAGCCCTACTTCCTGCCGCTTGACGAGGGGAATCGCGGCAGCGGCCAGTTCCTGCTGCCGAT
>NZ_JAGQBY010000196.1:0-5088 GCF_024345875.1 Synechococcus sp. EJ6-Ellesmere | reverse complement strand
GGCGGGCATGAAGGCCAGGTGGGCCAGGCCCCACAGCAGCCAGCCGAGCGGGCCGCTCACCCGCAGCCCGCGCAGGTCGGCCACGGCGCAACGGGGGCCGATCACGGCCATGCTGCCGAAATCGGTCCAGCGGAAAGGGGGGTGGGAGCGGCCCGCCAGGCCGGCCACGATGTCGGCCGCCACCCATCCCCCCATCTGCACCGCCGGGCCCGCCATGCCCGGCAGGGGCTTGCCGTCGTCGGTGTGGCTGTAGGAGCAGAGGTCGCCCACCACCCGGATGGCGGGATAGCCAGGGAGGGAGAAATCCGGCTCGACGATCAACCGCCCGCCCCGATCGAGCGGAGCCCCGGTGCGCTCGGCCAGCAGCTTGCCCAGGTGGGAGGCGCGCACGCCTGCGGTCCAGCAGAGGGTGGCGGCCTCCAGCGTTTGCTCGCCGTCGGCGGTGCTCACCGTCACCCGGCCCGGCGCGATGGCTTTCACCCGACCCCCCAGCAGCAGCTGCACCCCGCGGGAGCGCAGGTAGCGGCCGGCGGCTTCCGAGAGGCTGGGGTGCATGGCCCGCAGCAGCCTGTCGCCAGGATCCACCAACGTCACCTGGCAGTCGGCCGGATCCAGCTGCTTGAAGTCGCGCCCCACCGCGTGGCGCAGCATCGCGTTCACCGAGCCGGCCAGCTCGCAGCCCGCCGGGCCGCCCCCCACCACCACCACGGACTGCAGGAAGCGGCGGCGCTCCGGGTCGGGGGTCTGCTCGGCCTCCTCAATGGCCGTCAGCAGGCGGCGACGCACCTCATCGGCGTGCTCGAGGATCTTCATCGGTGGGGCGTGCTTGCGCCACTCTTCGTGGCCGAAGTAGGCGCTGCCCGAGCCGGTTGCCAGGATCAGGTGATCGAAGGCCAGGCGGCGGTCATTGAACACCACCTCCTTCGCCTGCGGGTCGATGTCGATGACCTCCCCCAGCAGGATCTGGATGTTGGGGGCCTGGCCCACCATCTGGCGCAGGGGTGAGGCCACGTCCGCCTCCGGTACCAGGCCCGTGGCCACCTGGTAAAGGAGGGGCTGGAAGAGGTTGAAATTGCGCTTGTCAATCAGGGTGACGCGCACCAGCTTGCTGATCAGGACGTGGGCGGCACGGAGGCCCGCGAAGCCGCCCCCCACGATCACCACATGGGGCAGGCGGCGCAGGGTGGCGTCGGCAGGGGTGAGCTCGAGGAAAAAGCGTTCCTTGGCCATGGGCGTGAGGGCTGACGGGGAAGCGTAACTTGAAGTTCTGCGACCCTCTTGCCCATGCCTGGGCCATCGGCGGGCTGGCTGAAGAGAGGGTGGAGGATGGTCCTGAGAACGATGCTTTCAGATCGGCTCAACGACCTGCGTTTTCATAACAGTGCCCCTTCATAACAGTGCCGTAGAGGCCGGCTTGCAGAGCGCTCACGGTAAGAACGCTCACTGCATGGAACACTCTCGTTCCCCAATTTCTTAAAGACTCCTGGGCGAAGATCACTGCTCACTGATGATGCAGGCAGCGCTGGTGTCAATTGGAGAAATCCTGCCGATCTCTGCCAGCCACCCAGGGGTAGGTCTCTAAGGGAGGGGGGCAACACGAGCGGAGGTGATGAAAACGATCGGGTTGGTTGATTCCCTTCCGTTTCCGATGCGTAATCCTGGTGAATCATGGTACTGGATGCTTCAGCTCCAGACGCGGAACGCTTCCATCAATGCCTGCGTTGTCGAGGGCGATCTACAGGCAACGACGGTGATCCCTGCCAGCGGCCCACTGCTGCAGAGGCAGTGTCTTGAAGATCATTTGAATGGTGATACCCGCATGGGAAATGTTCTCGATTCCTAGAATCTCAGGGTGCTGCAAGGCTTGTTCCCTCTATTATGGATCCTGGTGCATATCCTGTGTTACTGCATCCATGATGGCCAGCACCAGATTCACATCCACGCCATAGCTGAGGTCGATGACGTAGTTCACCTGCGACCAGTTGCTGGAAAGATTCCTGACCACATCAATCGACCCATTGGGAATGGTGATCAGCTCGCCATCTAGACTCCTAAGCTTGGTGACCCGCAGGCTCACCTTCTCCACCAGCCCAGCGTGGTTGCCGACGATGATCACATCACCGGCCGCGAACTGATCTTCCCTGAGGATCAGCAGACCCCCAATCAGGTCCTTCAGGAGTCCCTGGGAGGCCAAGGAGACAGCAACGCTCAGAAATCCTGCAAAAGTGGTAACGGTCTGGGTGAAAGTGAACGTGCCCAGCTGATGGAGTTGGAAGTTAAGACAATCCCGAACACCAGAGAGATGATGGCCTGGATCCACCCCTTGTTGGCATAGGCGATGGTAGGTGAACGCAGTTGAAGGCGTTGATCAACTTGCTCCCCTGCCAATCGCTGGATGTAGACGTCAACGCCCAGGTTCACCAGACGGATCGCCACCGCGGTGCAGACAAAGAGCATCAGAATCAGCAGGGGAAGCCCGACAGGGGCTGCCCTGGAATCCTCCCGAGAATCGAGACCCCCAGGATCCAGTTCAACAGGGGTCTGGAAAAGTTGAACAGGCTGCAGATAAAGGCCGCTCCCAGAGTCCGCAGCAACCAATGGCCCCAATACAGAAGTGTTCTGTACAACCCAACGGTGCTGGAGCGCTGTCGAAGTGTCAATCGTCGCAGGCTGGCCTTGACGAACGACAATCCCTTCTCCGTTGGTGCAACGTTCGACTCTGGATGGGCCGTGTTCTCCGATGCGCGCAGTTCCATGGCCAGCTGGGCCGAAAAGTGTTGCTGAAGACGTTTCAAGCGACGCTGGAGCAAGACGAGAAAAAACTGGCTAGAATAAGGTCAGCGAAGACATCGGCAGCTCTGGTGAAACCTGCGCGCAGTGCTGTTGGCTGGCGATCCCTCCAGGCTTTAATCAGATCAGCCCTTGTCTGAACCGCGACCAGGGTGGCGATCTGCAGGGGATCGGAGGACGCAAAGCGCAGATTGTCGATATCAGACTTGGCGACAGTAAAAATCGCCTCAGGCTTGCGTTGTGTCGGAAACGTGAGGGCCACATAGCTGCCATTGGCACCCAGCTCGGCGCTGACGCTCAGCTGCTCGCGCAGAATCTTCTCCTGTTCGTTCAGATCGGTGATGCCACCGTTGGATGCTAGTTTCCTGGTGTACAGGCTCATCTCCTGGTGATATTTTTGCGGTTTGCCGCGAGTAAGATAGGCGCGATTGGCCGCATTGTTTTTTTCGGCATTGGTCAGGCACTCGTCGCGAAGGCGCAGAGAGAAATACCCACTGGCAAGCCCGAGCATTTTGCCATCCAGGACGATCGGCGCTAGCTCCAGATTTCCACGCCTGAACATCGGAATGAACGATTCCGATACCACTTCACCTTCGATATTCTCCATTCCCGGCAGAAACTGTGCCCTCGCTGGCGTTGTAGCCTGTAAGCCAAGGCTGATCAGAAGGAACAGCAGCATCATCGCCGCCCCCAGCCCCTACCGCAGGCGAGACCGGGCAACCCTGATGAAGCCACTTTTAGCGATCAGCAATGAAGGCATACTTTCAATGATGGAAGGAGGAGAAGTTGCTGGTCAGGGATGGATCTGGATCTGAGGCATGATCAAGGTGTGAGCTTGAAGGTAAATCGGGAAGAGAAAATAGCGTTGAAGTTAGGATTTTGTTCAACAACCTTATCGCTTTGGTAACGCAAGACAAAGCTGTTGCTCCACGACCAACGCCTGCTGATGAGAACATCCAGCGTGGTATCGAGCAAAACAGATACATCATTCCAATCGGCCAGATAGCTGCCGCCACCAAATAGGATGGCCAATTTAGACCCGCCGATGGGGATCTCCCTTCCCACCAGGATCAGGCCGAGGGAAGCGCCCAACTTGTCCTTTCTCCTTTGGAAGTCGATGTAGTCATATTCATAGCGAGGACCAATTCCCAGCTGCAGATCGAGAAAGCTGCCCGGATGGTCCCCCCGCCAGAGGTTGAGCCCCGCCCCCGCGAGTGAATTGGAAACAGCGGAAAGATCTTCATCATCATCGCTGACGGCAAATCCAGCCGAATTCACCGCCAGCAGCTGGTCGTAAAAGAGATTCCATTTGGGGGAGAGGTGATGGCGGTAGATGAAGGTGGCGATACCAATCGGGCGTCCGTTCACCACCGAGCGGCTGCTGTCGTAATCGAGGGCGAATAATCCATCGAGATACAGATCCTGCCGGGGCCATTGTTTGTAGAGATCCACGCTGAAATCTGCGCGCACCGTGGTGTCCGTGAACGAGTTGCCGCCGGCCCCCAGCCCCAGCTCCACCTGGGCGGCCCGCTCCTGGAAAGGGAAGGGTTCCGGACCCATGGGATCCTGTAGCAGAGATCGGCTCTCTACCAGCAATTGCTTCGACGCGGCTGGGGCTTCAATGGCGTTGTAGGCCAGGCTGATCTGCAGCAGCAGCTGAGCTCTAAGGGTGCGGGCCGCTTTCGTGTTGGCGGCGTAGTAGAGCCGCGTCTCCTGCTGGGCCATGGCCAGAGTCTGTTTCGCCCGCTGGGGCTGCTCCACCTGGCTGAGGAGGCGGGCGATGCGGATCTGATCGGTAATGCGCGCTTCCCCAACCTCCTGCCCCTCCACGATCCGCTGAGCTTGATTCAGCAGTGCGTTCGGTTCCATGCCGCAGACCTCCTCCAGGCAGGCCTCCACCAGATCCAGCAGCAGCAGGGCCTTGGGCCTGGCGTTGGGCATGGCTTTGATCAGCAGGAGGCTCTGCCGCAGACGCAGCTTCGTTGCTGCCTTCGATTCAGGGGAGGTTTCGACCGGCATGGCCACCGGCGGGGTGCTGGCCAGGGCGGGGTCCATCAGCAGGCCCGAAGCCAGGAGAGCTGCGAGCCGGCACCCAGCAGGGACCAACGACCGCGAGTTCCTCCTCAGGGGCGAGGGACGTTCCACATGTCCTCCCGCGACCGAATCGAACGTAGGGACTCCTGAAAAAGCCAAATCAACTGCGCTGCAACTGGTCTCAGCGGTTGGAAGCCGATAAACTGGCAGGGAACGCGGCAATTGCGGATTGTCGCCACTGACGATGGCCGCACATGTACCGGA
>NZ_JAGQBY010000195.1:0-5127 GCF_024345875.1 Synechococcus sp. EJ6-Ellesmere | reverse complement strand
CTGAGCCGTCAGCACCGGCTACGCCGGTGCTGCTACTCCTGAATTACACCACTTGCTGGGACGCTGCTGGAAGGAGGCGCGACACCTCAACCCCCAGGAGTCTGATCGGCTTTATCGGGTTGCAAGAGTGGTCTCGCAGGCCGTCGAGGTCCTTGGCTCCATCGACAAGGCCCGCGTGTGGCTGAAAACTCCCAACCGTGCACTGGGGTGCGAGATGCCTCTCGATCTTCTAGACACCGAAATCGGCGCTCGTCAGGTCGAAGAAGTCTTGCTGCGCCTCAACTACGGGATCTTTAGCTGATGCGCGTTTGGCGGATCTGCCGCAAGCCCTACGTGGATACAGCGCTTGATGGAATCGGCGGAATGTACACCTCTGGACGCTGGCACATCAAGGGGCATCCCATCGTCTACACCGCCACCTCTGCGGCGCTCGCGGCGCTGGAAGTGCTCGTCCATGTCGATCCACTCACGGCTCCGACCGATTTAAGGCTGCTCGCCATCGAAATCCCTGATGACCTGATCACAGAAGTACTCGAACCGGTCACGCTGCCGGAGGACTGGCATTCCGTGCCAGCCCCTGCATCGCTCCAATCACTCGGGTCGTCGTGGCTCACGAGCGGACGCACTGCGGCTTTGAACGTGCCGTCCGCAGTCATCACGGTCGAACGCAACTTTCTGCTCAATCCTCGGCATCCAGAAGCGCAGAAAATACGTATCATCAGCGATGAGGCTTTCACGTTCGATACGCGGCTCTTATGACGAGAAGCCAGCCAACAACACCATCCTCTGTGCCGCCACCGCGAGCCAATCTGCTTGACGCATCACTCACTGCAGCCAGGTGATGGCAAGCGTTAGCTGACAGAAACTTAACAAAGCACACGAAAGGAAATCGAACCCATGAACCAAATCGATGAGCAGCAAGCCTACGAGATCGGAATCGAGGCCTACACCTACCTCTACCCGCTCGTTGTGATGGACGCGACGCGGCGTCAGGCTGTCAACGTCGAAGCCGGGCAGGCCTTCGGGCGCGGACCGATGAACACCTTCACGCACGTCCCGGTATTCCCCCCGGCGGATTTCCGCGATGTTGTACGGCCAAACTTCGACACGCTGTACTCGATCGCTTGGCTGGACCTCACGAAAGAACCGATGGTGGTCGCGGTTCCGGACACGCAGGACCGCTACTACATGCTCCCGATGCTCGACATGTGGTCAGACGTGTTTGCCTGCCCTGGCAAGCGCACGACGGGCACGGGCGCAGGTCGTTTCGCGGTTGTGCCGCCCGGTTGGCAGGGCAGGCTTCCCGAAGGCGTCCAGCGCATCGACGCGCCGACGCCCTATGTCTGGATCATCGGGCGCACGCAGACCAATGGCGAAAAGGACTACGGGGCCGTCCATCAGGTGCAAGCTGGCTACACGACGACGCCACTGACACAGCTGGGCAAGACTCCGCAGCCGGTCAGGGCAACGATTGATCCGACGGTGGACATGAAGACGCCTCCGATGACGCAGGTTGATGGTATGGACGCGGGCAAGTATTTCGGCTACGCCGCTGAACTCCTGAAGGTCAATCCGCCGCACATCACAGACCAACCCATTGTCGCGCGGATGCGACAAATCGGGATCGAGCCCGGCAAGTCCTTTGATCTCTGGAAAGCTGATCTGGCTGTCAAGCGTGCACTGGAGCGCGCAGCGCCTGACGCTCTTAAGGCCATGCGGGCGAAGATTCCAACGCTTGCCCGCGTCGTGAATGGCTGGCAGATGAACACGGACACGATGGGTGTGTATGGGAACTACTATCTCAAGCGGGGCATTGTCGCGCTGGTCGGTCTGGGCGCCAACCTGCCGGAGGACGCGGTCTATCCGCTGAACATCGGCGACGCGGACGGCAACCCGCTGAACGGGGCAAACCAGTACGTGCTGCACTTCGCCCAGAATGAGATTCCGCCCGCTCAGGTTTTCTGGTCGATTACGTTGTACGACGAGCATGGGTTTCCAACCGCCAATGAACTGAAGCGAAACGCCATCGGCGATCGCGATGCCCTGAAGTTCAACGCGGATGGCTCGGTCGATTTGTACATCCAGCATGCGTCGCCTGGGGCTGAGAGGGAGTCGAACTGGCTGCCGGCACCGGCAGGAGACTTCAACCTGACTATGCGAGTGTATGCACCCAAGAGCGAGGTCACTGATGGCCGATGGGCGCCCCCGGCCGTCATAAAGACGCGGTGATCCCCTAAGCCAATACGGACGAATTTTCCTCGGTTTCATTAACAAGGGCACAAGGCGGCAGCCTACGGCGGCGCCTTGTGCCCGGCGTTAGGCACATAAAAAACCCACTGAACCCTGATTGCTTCACTCCTTCGGAAGGTTCAATCTTGCGGGAATAACCTTGCCCCCCTGGGCGGTGCCCAGCACCGGTGGTCAGCCTTGCCCCGGTCGTAACCCTCCTGGCATCCTGAGGAGACTGAACTCTTCCCCCCGTTGACCTACGCCGCTGAGAGCCCGCTGAGCGACGCCGGCAGCAACGATGATCTCCACGATGAATTCCTTGGCGCTCTCGCCGCCTTGGGCGGATCTGCGGGCAATGGCCGCCTGCGGGAGACGCTGGAGTGGGACGAGGCCCGCTTGACAGGCACGTGTGATCGCCATCGATGCCCCCTGCCGCTGGAGCAGTGATGGCCGCGCGCGGCCCTGTGAACGGGAGTTGATGCAGAAGGGGATCTGGTGTTTCTCCTCCCCCACCCATCAGAAGGCCCACACCCCCCATCGCACCGATTACTTCGGCTGGATGCTGCAGGGGGAGAAGCTCTACCAGGCGCTGGCGGCGTCCCATCCCCTGATCTGCCGCTTGCCCATCGCCGGGCCTGGCTGCTTGGAAACCTTCCCCCATGCCATCACCTGGCACATGCGCGGCGGCAAGGCCAAGGCGCCCCAGAAGCGCACGCAGCGGCGTGAGTTGCTGCAGCAAGCAGGAATCGCCCTGGCACCGCTCACCAACATCGACTGGATCGATTCCGCCTTGTGCGCCCTCACGGCCCACCACGCCGCCACCGGTGGGGAGTGCCTGATCCATGGCGAGCCGGAATCCGGCCTGATCATCGTTCCCAGCTTCCCTGCCGCGATGGCCTCCAGCCGTGGAGTTCGGCCAGACTGCCCTTCATGAGCGCCTCAGCCCGCCCCTCCTGCTATCACTACGTGGTGGATGAGCCACTGCTGCGCACCATCACGGCCGAGATCCAGGCAGCCATCCCAGGCGCTGAAGTACGCCTGTTCGGCTCCCGCGCCCGCGGCACTGCCCGCCCCGATTCCGATTTGGATCTTCTGGTCACCGTGCCGGATGCCTGGCTGGCCAGCCATTCGCGTTTGGAGGAAACGGATGCCCTGGGTTGGAAATTGGCCCATCACCGCCTCCCGATCGAGCTGCTGCTTTACTCCGCCAGCGAGGTGGAGCATCGTCGTCGTGGCGGGATCAATGTGATCGCCGAGGCCTTCCGCTATGGGCGGCGGCTGGATCCTGCGGAGCCACTGCATGGCCCCGGCTGAAACGTCGTCCGGCTTTCTGCGCATCGCGCACCGTGATCTGCGAACCGCGATGGCCATGGCGGATCCGTCCCTTTTTGAGGAATCCACCTGGGGATTTCATCTGCAGCAGGCGATCGAGAAGACTCTGAAGGCCTGGCTGCTGGTGCTCACGCCTGAGCAACCACCCTTCAGTCACAACCTCAGGCTGTTGTTTCAGATGCTGCGCGACCAGGGAGCCGCTGTTGAGCCCTTCCTTGGACTCAGCCGCTTCACCCTCTTTGCTGTCGTGTGGCGATACGACGAAGAGCCGGAGCTGGAACACCTCGATCGCGCCGCCTGGAACCAGCTCTGCGCTGACCTGCACGCCCACGTGGCCTCGCTGATCCCATGAACGAGGCCGAAACCCGCGCTGAACTGATTGATCCGCTGCTGGCGGCGGCTGGCTGGGGCGTGGTGGAAGGCAGCCGCATCCGGCGTGAGTTCTCGATCACTCCCGGCCGGATCGAGGGCGGCGGCAAGCGCGGCAAGCCGCTCACCGCCGACTACGTGCTCACCTACCGCAACACCCAGCTGGCGGTGGTGGAAGCCAAGGCCGACACCCTGTCACTCAGCGAAGGCGTGGGCCAGGCCAAGGATTACGCCGCCAAGCTGCAGATCCGCTTCACCTACGCCAGCAACGGCAAGGGCGTCTACGCCATCGACATGGCCACGGGCGAGGAGGCCGAGGCCGCCGGTTTCCCCACGCCGCAGGACCTGTGGGACCGTACCTTTGCCGAGGAGAACGCCTGGCGTAATCGCTTCGCTGCCATCTCCTATCCCGACAAGGGCGGCAGCTGGCAGATCCGCTTCTACCAGGACATCGCCGTGACCCGTGTGCTGGAGGCCATCGCCAGCGACCGCGACCGCATCCTGCTGACGCTGGCCACCGGCACCGGCAAAACCTCGATCGCCTTCCAGATCATCTGGAAGCTGTTTCAGGCCCGTTGGAACCTCTCCGGGCAGGCCACCCGCCGGCCCCGCATCCTCTTCCTGGCTGATCGGAACAACCTCGCCGATCAGGCCTTCAACGACTTCACCGGTTTTGCCGCCTTCGAAGACAACGCCCTGGCCCGCATCGAACCTGATGCTCTGCGCAAGAAGGGCCGGGTTCCCACGAACGCCAGTGTGTTCCTCACCATCTTCCAGACCTTCATGAGCGGACCGGCGGCGGACGGCAAGCCCTCCCCCTGGTTCGGCCAGTACCCGCCCGATTTCTTCGATTTCATCGTGATCGATGAATGCCACCGCGGCGGCGCCAACAACGAATCCACCTGGCGCGGCATCCTCGAGTACTTCGCCCCCGCCGTGCAGCTCGGCCTCACCGCCACCCCCCGCCGCACCGACAACACCGACACCTACGCCTACTTCGGCGAGCCGGTGTTCACCTACTCCCTCAAGGAGGGCATCAACGATGGTTTCCTTACCCCCTTTCGCGTTAAGGGTACCTCGAATAATCGGGATTCACTGGCAATCGAACGACATTAAAAATGCCGCCCCAGAAGCGGCACATGATGCACAGGCTCACCCCTATCTCATTTGACCTGCAGGCAAATTGCTAGCTCTGTT
>NZ_JAGQBY010000194.1:0-5148 GCF_024345875.1 Synechococcus sp. EJ6-Ellesmere | reverse complement strand
CCGGGTCACCACCTCGGTGGTGAATGAAGTGCTGCAGGAGGCGGTGAGCTGGCGTTCGCCCCCCCCCAGCCGCGGCGGCCGCCAGGGCCGCATCTACTACGGCACCCAGGTGGCCACACGGCCCCCCAGCTTCACCCTGTTCGTGAACGACCCGAAGCTGTTCGGCGAAACCTACCGCCGTTATGTGGAGCGCCAGATCCGCGAGGGTCTGGGCTTCGATGGCTCACCGATCCGGCTGTTCTGGCGCGGCAAGCAGCAGCGCGATGCCGAGAAGGACCTGGCCCGGCAGCAGAGTCGTTCCTCCTCCTGATGATCAGCCTCCTGATGGTGCGCCCCTGATGGACTGGCTGCGTCAGCTGCCCATCGGCCAGTACGTCGATGGGCAGCAGGGATGGCTACGGCAGCTCGATGCCCGACTCAAGCTGGGCTGGACCCTGGCCTTCCTGGTCACCCCGATTCTGGCCGGACCCCAATGGCGTCTGTCCCTGGTGGCGCTGCTGCTGCTGATCACAGCTGTCTGTGGTCTGCCCTGGCGCCTTTGGCGGCGCAACCTACCGGTACTGCTGGTCCTCTGCCTGCTGGTAGGCCTGCTGGCTGCTCTGGTGCCGGTGGGGGTGGTGGCCTCAACAAGCGCGATGCGCTCCCCCCGGGAACTCCTGCTGGCCCCGGCCCCCGCTGGCCAGCCAGCGCCCCAGCGCCTGGGACTGCGTTGGGAGGTGCTGCGCTGGGGGCCGATCCAGCTCGGACCCCTGCCGATCGGGCCGCTGGTGGTGAACCGCCGCTCTGCCGAGCTGGGTCTCAACAGCGCCACGCTGCTGTTCACCCTGCTGCACAGCGCCAACCTGCTGCTGCTCTCCACCCCGCCTGAGGAACTGGTGTGGGCGCTGAGTTGGGTGATCACGCCGCTCGGTGCCCTGGGGCTGCCGGTGGAGCGGTTGGGCTTCACCCTGCTCCTCTCTCTGCGTTTTCTGCCGCTGGTGCAGGAGGAGTTCCAGAACCTGCTGCGCTCGATCGCCACCCGGGCCGTGAACCTCAGGAGCCTGGGCTGGAAGGGTGGCCTCGGGCTGGTGCTGGCGGTGGCTGAGCGGCTGCTCGCCAACCTGCTGCTGCGCTCGGAGCAGGGGGCCGAGGCCCTGATGGCCCGAGGGGGGCATTGGGTGCCTCCGGCGCAGATGCGCCTGGCCCGGCGGGCGGCCCGCTGGCTGAATCTGGTGGCAGCAAGCGCACTTTTTTTGTTTCTCGGGCTGCGCTGGCAGTACGGTGCGCTGTAATTGGTAGACATTGCATCCGACAGTGAGCGTCGACGCGACCACAGAGCGTTATCTCAATCATCCGACATTTGGCCTTCTCTATCGGGTGGCTCCAGCGGGTGAAGGTCGCGATCTCTTCGCCACCCTCTACGCCCAGCGGATGTTCTTTCTGGTGACCCTGCAGCCACGCGGTGCCCAGTTCGAGGTGATTCCGCTGATGGATGCTCGCCACGTGGCGGAGCAGAACCTGGCGCGGGCCCGGCGTGATGGCAGTTCGCACCTGCCCCGGTGGCGCCAGCTGTTCGATCAGACCTTCATCTGACGACCTGTGATGCCCGCTGACGCTCTCGCCCAGCGGCTTGAGACTCTGCAGGAGCAGTTGCCCCCACAGGCCCGCCTGCTGGCGGTCAGCAAGGGTCAGCCGGCGGCCCGCCTGCGCGAGGCGGTGGCCCTGGGGCTGCGCAGCTTTGGCGAGAGCCGTCTGCAGGAGGCCCAGGCCAAGCAGGCGGAGCTGGCCGAACTCGAACCCCTCGACTGGCATTTCATCGGTCGGCTGCAGGCCAACAAGGCCCGTGGGATCCTTCGCCATTTCGGCACGATCCATTCGGTCGACAGTCTTCCCCTGGCGGAGCGGTTGCAGCGGATCGCCGCTGAGGAGCAGCTCAGTCCCCGCGTGTTCTTTCAGGTGAAACTCCGGCCCGATCCCGGCAAGACGGGGTTCGAGCCCCGGGAGCTGGAGCAGTGCTGGCCCCGGTTGCGGGCGCTGGAGCCCCTGGTGCCAGTGGGTCTGATGACGATCGCGCCCCTGGGGCTGGAGGCGGATCAGCGCTTCGGCCTGTTCCAGGACTGCGCTGCACTGGCGGCGACCCTCGGCCTCAAGGAGCTCTCGATGGGCATGAGCAGCGACTGGCCCGAGGCGGTGCGGGCCGGCAGCACCTGGGTGCGGATCGGCTCGGCTCTGTTCGGTCCAAGGGCTTGAGCTGTGTTTCGGAAATCGGTATCCAGGATGTGTCCAGTTGCAACCAAAGGCATGGGACGCTAAGTAAGTACATCTCCAATCGAAGGTGCCCACGGTGTCGTGGTTCGCCCGCCTGCGTGCCGTTGTTTCCGGAGACGACTACCTCGATGGTGACTACGACGACGAACTGGACTACGACCCCGGCGATTCGCCCGCCAGCTCGGCTCCCCCTGGACGCTCGGCCCTCTCCAGCGGCAGTGCCCTCGCCCTGACCAGCGACTTCAGCAGCGACGACCCCTTCGGATCCGTCAGCTCCTCCAGCAACGTCATCGGCATGCCGGGGCTCTCCTCCACGGCGGCGGAGGTCACCCTGATGGAGCCCAGGAGCTTCGATGAGATGCCCCGGGCGATCCAGGCCCTGCGCGATCGCAAGACCGTGATCCTCAATCTCACGATGATGGAGCCGGATCAGGCCCAGCGTGCCGTTGATTTCGTGGCGGGTGGCACCTTCGCCATTGATGGCCACCAGGAGCGGGTGGGCGAGAGCATTTTCCTGTTTGCCCCCAGCTGCGTCACGGTCACCACCGCCAGTGGGGAAGAGCCCTCCTCGCCCACGATCGTGCCCAGCCGTGATCCTGTCGGCAGCGAGAGCGATCCAGCCGCTCCCAGCCCGGCCTGGGGCCGTCAGGATTCCGCCTCCGGTTTCAGCCTCTGAAGCCCTCCCGTCTTGGTGTGATCGGCCTCGGCCGCATGGCCCGGGCTCTTTTGAAGCCGTTGCTGGATCAAGGGGTGATCGCCCGTGATCAGGTGCAGGCCGTGGTCGCCAGCGAGGACTCGGCCCGGCGTCTCCAGGCCGAGCTCGGTGTGGCCGTGGGTCGTGATCCAGCCCAGGCCTGGGCTGCCCCCGCCGTGCTGCTGGCGGTGAAACCCCAGCTGCTCTCAGCGGTTGCGGCTGCAGCGCCGCCGCCCCACCCTGGCGACGAGGCTCCCCTGCTGATTTCTGTGCTGGCCGGGGTGACCCTGGAGCGGCTGGAGCGGTCCTTCCCCGGCTGGCGGTGCGTGCGGGCCGTGCCCAACACCCCCTGCCTCGTGGGTGCCGGCATCACCGGTCTGGCCTGGGGCAAAGACCTGCCGGACGAGCAGCGCCAGTGGGTGCTCGATCTCTTCGCCCGCGTCGGGGTGGTCAAGGAGCTGCCCGAGAGCCAGCTGGATGGCCTGCTGGCCCTGGCCTCCTCGGGCCCTGCTCTGGCGGCGGTGCTGCTGGAAGCCCTCGCTGATGGTGGCGTGGCCTCGGGCCTGCCCCGGCCACTGGCCCTGGAGCTGGCCCTGGGGATGATGGTCGGCTCGGTGAAAGTGCTGCAGGAGCAGGGCCTGCATCCGGCCCAGCTCAAGGACATGGTGGCCAGCCCGGCCGGCACCACGATCGCGGCCCTGCGTCAGCTGGAGCAGGCGGGGGTGCGCAGTGCTCTGATCGAGGCGGTTCTGGCAGCGGCGGAGCGCAGCCGGGCTCTCAACGCCGGCTAGGGCCTCCAGCCAGGTCTTCCGGCTAGGCCTTGTCCTTTTCTCCAAGCCGCGGTTCCTGGCCCGCCAGCAGCCGCTGCAGGTTGCTGCGGTGTCGCCAGACCACCAGCGCGGTGGTGAGCAGTGCCAGGGCCAGGTAGGCCGGCCTCAAGCCGGTGCCGGCTCCGGCAAAAGCCCCCAGCATCAGCAGGGGCAGGCTCAGGGCCGCCACGACGCTGGAGAGCGAGACGATCCGGCTGAGGGTGAGGCAGGCCAGAAAGGTCCCGAAGCAGGCCAGGCCCACAGCCGGCACCAGGCCGAGCAGCATGCCCAGTCCCGTGGCCACGGCTTTACCCCCCTTCCAGCCCAGCCACACGGGCCAGATGTGGCCCGCCAGGGCGGCCAGACCGGCCGCCACCACCCACCAGTCGGTGATGGGGGTGAAGCCGCTGGACTGCAGCAGGGCCTTGGCCAGCAGCACCGCGGCGCTGCCCTTGAGCACATCCACCAGGAACACGACCAGGGCGGGCCCCTTGCCCAGCTGCCGCAGCACGTTGGTGGCCCCGGTGGAGCCGGAGCCCAGCTGGCGCAGGTCGATGCCAGCCAGCCAGCGGCCGGCCAGCCAGCCCGTGGGCAGAGAGCCCAGCAGGTATCCCACCGCCAGCACCAGCAGGTGCAAGAGGGGTTGGCTCATGGCAGGTCCTGCTCCAGGGCCAGTTCGCTGGCGGTGGCGGCAAAGGCCAGCCAGAGGGGGAACTGAAGCACCGGGATGTCGACAACCTGCTCGGCGGCATCGATGACGATGAAGGGCAGCTCGCCGCGCTCCTCAAGCCGGTCGGCCCGCTCGATCAGGGCATCGGGCCGCTCGAACAGGACGATGCCGCTGTTGGGGCCGAAGTCTTCCCGGGCCAACCCCAGGCAATCCTGCAGGCCGCGGCGCCATTCCCCGAGCCGCTCGGGTTCTCCGGCCAGCACCAGGGTCTGGAAGCGGTCGCCGTAGAGATCCCCCAGGATCGCCACGGCCCCGGCGGTGATCAGGGCATTGCGGTTGCGGCTGCCGGTGCTGGCCTGGGCACCCCGCCCGCCCTGGTTGAGGAACCAGTCGTCGAGCAGGGCAGCCGCGGCTGGCTCCAGGCTGCGGCGTAGCTTCCAGGGATCGGCATAGAAATCGGGCTGGCCCTGGAAGCTGGTGAGGCGATCGCGGATCAGCTCGGCGTCCTGGCTGAACTGGCCCGCCGCCGCCGGAGGGATCTGCTGAACCGCCACTGTCGCCGCCATTGAAGCCGCAGCAGGAGCCTCAGGGACAGGATCCAGGGGTGAGGGCTGCACCTGCAGGGGCTGCACCACCAGATCCATCAGTTCCGCCTGGCTGGCCAGGTCCTGCAGGGCCACCACCAGGTAGTCCTGGAAGCCCTTGAGCCTGCGGGCAATGCCGTCGGC
>NZ_JAGQBY010000193.1:0-5199 GCF_024345875.1 Synechococcus sp. EJ6-Ellesmere | reverse complement strand
GCTGGCCGCGGCCGTGGCCGCCTGCGGGGAGGGCGACGTGGACGGGGATGTCGCAGCGGCTTGTCCGGCAACTGGGCTGGGAGAAGCAGTTCCAGTGGCTGTACCTGCGGCGGCAGGCGTGGCCGGTGCGCCGAAACTGCCGGAGAGCCGCTCACCCAGCGGTGTGCCGCTGCAGCCGGCCAGGCAGGAGAGGAGGACAGCCGCCAGCCCCACCTGGCTCAGGCCACGGGCGAGGGGCCGGGCCATCAACTCTGGCCGGCCTGGATGATCCGCACCGCGCTGGCCCTTGGGCGACCGGTCTTGGTGGTGGAGGGGATCTTGGGCTTGGTGGCGGCGTCGGCTTTGGCTTTGGCCTTGGGCTGAGCTTTCGGCTTGGCCTTGGACGCGGTGGTGCTGGCTTTGCTGGCGGCGGCTTTCGTCGCAGCGGTCTTGCCGGTCTTGCCCTTGCCGCTGGCGGCCTTGGCAGCCAGCAACTCCACAGCCTGCTCGATGGTGATGGCCTCGGCGCCCATGCCCTCGGGCAGAGAGGCGTTGACCTTGCCCTGCTTCACATAGAGGCCGTAGGGGCCATCGAAGACCTGGATGGCTTCACTCGCTCCCTCGGGGGTGCCCAGATCCTTCAGGGCGGTGCGCCCACCCCGACCACGCTTGGGCATGGCCAGGAGCTCCAGGGCCCGGGAGAGGCCCACCACCAGCACATCGTCCTCGGCCTTGAGCGAGCGGTAATCCTTTTCCCCCTTGCCCTTGTCGTGCACCACATAGGGGCCGAAGCGCCCCAGGCCCGCCTGCACCTTGCCGCCCTCTGGGTGCTCCCCCAGCAGCCTCGGCAGCCGCAGCAGGCCGAGGGCATCCTCAAGACTGAGCTCGTCAGGTTTGATGCCCTTGGGCAGGGAGGCCCGCTTCGGCTTGGGGATCTCATCGCTCGCCTGGCCCCGCTGCAGATAGGGGCCGTACTGACCGAAGAGCAGGTAGATGGCCTCGCCGGTTTCCGGGTCGACGCCGATGGACTCGGGACCTTCGCTCTTCTGGCGGAGGATCAGCTCAGCCTGCTCGCCGTCAAGTTCTGCCGGGGTGATCTCCTGGGGCAGGGTGGCCTTGATCAGCTCTTCGCTGCCGTCGTCGGCCACCTTTTTGGCCTCGAGGTAGGCACCGAAGCGGCCAATCCGCACCACACAGGGGAGACCCTCCAGCTCGATCGTGCGTGAGACGGTGGGGTCGATGTCGTCCTCCCGCTGCTGCACCTGGGTTTCCAGGCCCTTCTCCCCCTTGTAGAAGTCGGTGAGGTAGGGGAGCCACTCCAGCTTGCCGGTGGAGATCTCGTCCAGGCTCGACTCCATCCGAGCGGTGAAGCTGGTGTCCACCAGGTCGGGGAAATGGCCCTCCAGCAGAGCGGTCACGGCAAAGGCCGTGAAGCTGGGGGTCAGGGCATGGCCCGCGAGAGTGGCGTAGCCCCGATCGACGATCGTGCCGATGATGCTGGCGTAGGTGGAGGGGCGGCCGATGCCTTCCTTCTCCAGCATCTTCACCAGGGCAGCCTCGCTGTAGCGCGCCGGCGGCTGGGTCTGGTGGCCAAGGGCTTCGACCCCGGCGCAGGCTGGCCGATCATCGACGGCCAGGGAAGGCAGAAGCACCTCCTGGCCTTCGAGGGCGGCGTCTGGATCGTCGCTGCCCTCCACGTAGGCCCGGAAGAACCCCGGAAAGTCGATGCGCTTGCCGCTGGCGCGGAAGCTGGCTTCAGCCACCTGCAGCTCCACGCTCAGCATCGTCAGCCGCGCCTCGGCCATCTGGGAGGCCACCGTGCGCTTCCAGATCAGCTCGTAGAGGGCCAGATCCTTGCCATCCAGGCCAGTGTCCCTGGGGGTGCGGAAGGCATCGCCAGAGGGCCGGATCGCCTCGTGGGCCTCCTGGGCGTTGCGGGCCTTGGTGGTGAATTGGCGTGGAGCCGGGCTCAGATACTCGGTCCCGTACTTCTCGCTGACGCAGGCGCGGGCGGCGTTGATCGCCTGATCGGAGAGATGCACCGAGTCGGTGCGCATATAGGTGATGAAGCCGCGCTCGTAGAGCCCCTGGGCGGTGCGCATGGTGTCGCGGGCCGAGAGGCGCAGCTTGCGGTTGGCCTCCTGCTGCAGGGTGCTGGTGGTGAAGGGCGGCACCGGCTTGCGCGTGGTGGGCTTGGCCTCCACCTCCGCCACCCGCCAGGGCTGGCTGAGCACCGCTTCGCGCAGGCTGCGGGCTTCCGATTCCTCCAGCAGGCGCACCTTGCTGCCGGCCTTGAGAGCACCGGTGGTTTCATCGAAGTCGGAGCCCCCGGCGATCTTCTCGCCAACCACATGGGTGAGCCTGGCCTCGAAGCCACTGCCGTCATGCTCCAGGCGGGCCTTGAGATCCCAGTAGGAACCGCTGCGGAAGGCCCGGCGGGCCCGCTCCCGCTGCACCAGCAGCCGCACCGCCACCGACTGCACCCGACCGGCGGAGAGGCCCCAGGCCACCTTCTTCCAGAGCAGGGGCGAGAGGGTGTAGCCCACCAGCCGATCCAGGATGCGGCGAGTCTCCTGGGCATGGACCAGCTCCATGTCCAGATCACGGGTCTCCTCAAGGGCGCGTCCGATCGCCTCCTTGGTGATCTCGTGAAACACCATCCGCTTGACGGGCACCTTGGGGTTGAGCAGCTGCTGCAGGTGCCAGCTGATGCTCTCCCCCTCCCGGTCCTCGTCGGTGGCCAGCAGCAGCTGATCGGCGCCCTTGAGGGCCTCCTTCAGCTCCTTGACCACCTTTTTCTTGTCCTTCGGAACCACGTAGAGCGGTTCGAACTGGTGGGCGGTGTTGACGCCGAGGTTGGCCCACTTCTCGCCCTTGTGGGCAGCCGGAATCTCACTGGCGTTGTTGGGCAGATCACGCACGTGTCCCATCGACGCCTCGACCCGGAAATCCTTCGGCAGGTAGCCGCGGATGGTGCGGGCCTTGGTGGGGCTCTCGACGATGACCAGCGTGTGCGCCACAGGCAGGCATAAACCGATCCCCTCTTTATCGCATCGGGGGGCCACCCTGCCGAACAAGGCCACAAACAAGCCCTGCCATCGCGGCTACAGTCCGCGTCATCACGCCCTGCCATAGACCAGTGATGACGGTGTTTTGCGCCCTGGCCGGTGGAGGAGCCCCGGTCATCACGGCCCTGCAGCTCAACGCCGGTGCCATCGCACCCGAGACCGCCGTGCTGGTGGCCCTGCTGGCCTGCCTGCTGGTCGATCTGGCCGGGGAGGAAGCCGCCAGCCGCTGGGTGCCGCCCATCTGTTACGGAGGCCTGAGCACTGCCCTGGTGCTGCTGGCCCTGCAGTGGAACGCACCCCTTGAGCCCTCGTTCCTTGGCTCCTTCCTGGCCGACAACCTGGCGATCGCCTTCCGCGGCGTCGTGGCCGCCTCCACCCTGCTTTCCCTGCTGATCAGCTGGCGCTATGTGGAGCGCAGCGGCACGCCCGTGGGTGAATATGCCGCGATTCTGCTGGCGGCCACCCTGGGGGCGATGTTCCTCTGCGGTGCGACCGATCTGGTGAGCATCTTCATCTCACTGGAAACCCTCTCGGTCTCCAGCTACCTGCTCTCCGGCTACATGAAGCGGGATGCCCGCTCCGGGGAAGCCGCTCTCAAGTACCTGCTCGTGGGTTCAGCCGCCGCGGCGGTGTTCCTCTACGGCGCCTCGCTCCTCTATGGCCTGACCGGCGGTGAAACCAGCCTGGAGGCGGTGGGCCTGGCCCTACAGACCAGCGCCACTCCCGTCACGGCCCTGGCCCTGGTGTTCGTGCTGGCCACGGTGGCCTTCAAGATCGCGGCAGTGCCCTTCCACCAGTGGACTCCAGATGTTTATGAGGGCTCGCCGACCCCAGTGGTGGCGTTCCTCTCGGTGGGCTCAAAGGCGGCAGGTTTCGCCCTGGCCCTGAGGCTGCTGGTGGGCTGCTTCGAGAGCTTCGATGCCCAGTGGAAGGTGCTGTTCACGGTGCTGGCAATCCTGAGCATGACCCTGGGCAACGTGGTGGCCCTGGCCCAGACCTCGATGAAGCGGATGCTGGCCTACAGCTCGATTGGTCAGGCCGGATTCGTGATGATCGGACTGGTGTGTGGCACCGAGGACGGCTACGCCGCAATGGTGCTCTACATGGCGGCCTATCTGTTCATGAACCTGGGCGCTTTCGCCTGCATCATTCTCTTCTCCCTGCGCACCGGCAGCGACCGCATCTCCGATTACGCCGGTCTTTATCAGAAGGATCCCCTGATCACCCTTGGGCTGAGCCTCTGTCTGCTCTCCCTGGGCGGAATCCCGCCGATGCTCGGGTTTTTCGGCAAGATCTATCTCTTCTTCGCCGGCTGGGCCGACCAGCAATACCTGCTGGTCGTGGTTGGTCTGATCACCTCGGTGGTGTCGATCTACTACTACATCTCTGTGATCAAGATGATGGTGGTGAAGGAACCCCAGGAAGCTTCAGATGTGGTGAAGGCCTACCCGGAGATCAGCTGGAGCCTCGTTGGAATGCAGCCCCTGCGGGCCGCTCTGGTGGGCTGTGTTCTGGTGACCGCCGTCGGTGGAATCCTCTCCAATCCGTTGTTCACCTGGGCCAATGCGGCTGTGTCGGGCACACCGATGCTTCAGCACGCCATCGCGGCCAGTGAATCCGCCGCCGCCGCCCTGGGATGAGCGGCTTGAGCGCACCGGCCTCCTCAGTTCTCCACAGCACCAACGCGTTGGCTCCGGGCGAACCGGTCGCTCGCCTGGAGCATGTCAGCAAGATTTACGGCTCCGGTGACACGGAGGTTCGTGCCCTCGACGATCTCTGCCTCACGGTCGATCCGGGCGATTACCTGGCGGTGATGGGCACCTCAGGTTCGGGCAAAAGCACGGCCATGAACATCATTGGCTGCCTGGATCGCCCCACTTCCGGCAGCTATCTGCTGCGGGGGATTCCGGTGGAGCAGCTCGATGACGATGCCCTGGCGGACCTGCGCAACCGCAGTCTCGGCTTCGTCTTCCAGCAGCTCCACCTGCTACCGCACATGAGTGCGCTCGACAATGCGATTCTGCCGATGGACTACGCCGGCATCCCCGCCAAGGAGCGTCGTGAACGGGCCGTGGCAGCCCTCGAGAGGGTCGGCCTTGCTCAGCGGCTGAACAACAAGCCCAACGAGCGCTCAGGAGGACAGCAACAACGG
>NZ_JAGQBY010000192.1:0-5277 GCF_024345875.1 Synechococcus sp. EJ6-Ellesmere | reverse complement strand
CTTCCGGTACATGTGCGGCCATCGTCAGTGGCGACAATCCGCAATTGCCGCGTTCCCTGCCAGTTTATCGGCTTCCAACCGCTGAGACCAGTTGCAGCGCAGTTGATTTGGCTTTTTCAGGAGTCCCCACTTAACGAGCTGCTGGGCACTGATTTCGGCAGGTCGCCGTCGGACTCCACGTTTCGCGGCCAGAGCTGATCGAGCTTTTTTGAGAGCATCAGCAAAGTTAACGCCTCCGGAAGTGCTTTCTCCTTCTTCTCCAGCTCGCGCAGCAGGCGTCGTATTTCACGAGCTTGTTCCTGATTCTTGCGTTGCAGTTCCCGCTGATCAGTCATGCTCGGAGTGCTGGGGACATTGGCATCCTCAGCGGCCTGGCGCCAGCGGGCACGTTGTTTGGGGTAGAGACCGCGCTCACGGCAGAACGATCCCAGCTCAACTCCGCTGAGGCCGGCAGCCTGAATCACCGCGGCCAGCTTGTCAGCAGCGTTCCATTGCTCCGGTGGCTTACTGGTGGCCGGCACCAGCTGGCCTTGCTTCTGCCACTGGCTCCACCAGTTGGTGAGGGTCTGGCTGGTGATGCCGATGGCACGTGCGATTTCGGCAACGCTCTCCCGGTTGGGCGGACTCATGCGCTGACGGATCTCCGTCCGTATGGCCTGGTCGTAGGTCGGTTTCATGGTCATCGATTTGGCCCCCTGGTGGATGGGTCAGACCGAGCGGACTTATTAGTTGACACAGGGGGAGGTAGCATAGTTGGTGAAGTATTTCGAAGATTCTAAAAGCGTGTTAAAATTGAAAGGGTTTCACTATGTCTTGCTGATTTTGCTCGCACTGATGAACAGTGCTGCAGGGCTGGCAACTCCAATTCCGAAACAGGAGCGCATTGGCAATGTGGAGCCTGTGGCCCAGATCAGGGGAGCCATGCCAACAGGTGTTGCAGTATCCTCAACAGGTAGAATCTTTATCAATTATCCCCGCTGGGGAGATGAAGTTGAGTTCACAGTCGGCGAAATCGTGAATGGCAAGCCGGTTGCCTATCCAAACAAGAAGCTGAATCAACAAGGAAACAGGGAAACACAGAGTCAGAGGATTGTATCAGCACAGAGCGTTGTCATTGACCCGACAGGATCCACACTCTGGATTGTAGATACTGGCAGCATTCGGCCACTGCCGATCTCATACGGAGGGCCGAAGCTAATCGCGATTGATTTAAAGACAAATCAGGTCAGTAGAACAATTATGATTGATGAATCTGTGCTTGACTCTGAGACGTATCTCAATGATGTTCGCTTTTTGATGGCCGCAGGGACGGCGGGTTATGCCTTCATTACTGATTCCTCAAGTAATGGCGGTATTATTGTAGTGGACTTGGATACGGGTGAGAATTGGCGAAGGCTCGGGAAAACCCGCTTTACGATGTCCGACCCAGAATTCTATCCAGTCGTGGAAGCAGAGATCCTCATGGTCAGAGAGAAAGGCAAGAAAGCCAAACGATTTAATGTTGGCTCAGATGGTATTGCTGTGTCCGCTGACGGAAAGACATTATATTTTCGTGCATTGACTAGTCGGCATTTGTACAGTGTTTCAACAGAATCACTGATCAACCGCGCCGTCAATGAGCAAGCACTGCAGACTATGGTGGTAGATCATGGCCAAGTAGGAGGAGCATCCGATGGCTTGGAAGCCGATAGCCTGGGTCGTATTTATCTGACTGACTACGAGCACAACGCAATTCATCGTTACAGTAGATCCGTTGAAAGTGTTCAAACCATAGTGTTCAGTCCAGAGGTGATTTGGCCAGATAGCTTGTCATTGGCTGATGACGGGTATCTCTATTTCACGGCAAACCAGTTGAATCGGCAACAAATATTTCACAATGGTGCTGATAGGCGGATTCAACCTTATATGGTGTTTCGCATCAAAATAGATGGTAAGCCAATCAGGCGGGCTCAAGATGCCATCAGCCAGGGTGGACAGAGTCAGTGAGAGCGATCATTCCAGAATTCAGAGAATGGTTATCTGGCAAAGGAATCCGCAAGCTTTTGCCAAGTGACAGCCTAGTTCTTGCAGCCCTCACTATTGCAGGTGTCGTCACTACTCTGCATGCTCCCACTATATTCCTGGGACCAAAAATACTGTTCGCATCCTTATTTTCTCTTGCCGCATTCTTGCTCTATCGCTCTTGCTGGGGAGTCGCGGTTGCGATACCATCAGCTTTGGCGACCATATGGATTTTTGGCGATTCATTGACAGCCATAAGGCTGATTGGCGAAATGGCCTTCATTAGCTGGATTAATCGAGGTCCCTGCTGCGATCTCGCTATACGGAGGGGGAGGATTGTTCGAGATATAGTGCTGTATGCACTTCTAATTGCATCTCCATTTCTCTTTTCTACGGAGTTATTTCTAAACGGCACTCGACAAGATATAGCCTTGACCCTGGTTTATAAAAACTTTATTAATAGCGTTTTCAACGTCTTGGTTGCCTATGCTGTCTACTCCTGGATTGAGCTAAAGCGCAACAAGCGCCGAGAGAAAAGCCGGCATCAAATATCACTGCAAACACTCGCTAGCGTGCTGTTAGTGCTCATATGCATCATTCTTAGTTATATTCTAATTAAGGTGGAGTTCTTCATTATTGCCAATGAAAGAAACCAATTGATGGTGTTGCAAAGGAATCATAGCCTGGCCACGCTTATTCAAAAGGTTCATATAATTAGCCCAATCGAGCAAGTTGGCGATCTTGATTCACTCCTGGTAGGTCGTGAGGATGAGATGATTAAAGGGAGTGCATCCAGTAATATGGAGGCCGTACGGCAGAATGAATATGATCTCCTGATCAGAGATGGGAAGACAAGAATCCTCAAGCCCAACGGCGAAGTCGATGTGTGGTACTCCTTGCGATTGAAGGACAAGCGGGAGCCACTTCAATTCAGTGCCGAATTCTTCAGGAACGTGTTGCCTGGGCTGTCAGAGTATAGGAATCTGCCGTTAGTTAGTCCTCGCCTGAGCATCCTCGCTCCCAGGAGTGGATCGCCCTTGGACCGACTGACATCAGCCTACTGGAAGTACGAATATCAGAATAGCAAGTATTCCGAACCTCAAGATATCCAGATCTTCACGCCAATAGACAGTTTTGTCAACGACCTATCAGTTTCGATCAACGCAGCCCTAAGACGGTTGGCGGAAGTAGTCCTCATTGCACTTGTCTTAAGCAATGCAATTGCAAAACGTCTTACTGGAGAGTGGATTGCCATTATTCCAAAGGGGGGCGGAAGAGACAATGACAATGAAATTGAAGAGCTTTATAATCAATCGCCAATTACAGAGATTAGCGCTTCTGTAGATCAGATTAATCATCGGACAGCGCAGATCATTGCCGCCAAAAAACAGATCGAATATCTCAACGGAATTGCAAACCGACAACTTAGTACAGCGGCAGAGATTCAGAGCTTCTTCCTTGTAAAGACTTTTCCGAATGAGCGCTCATATACTGTAACGGCGTTAACTGATCCAGCCTTCGATGTTGGCGGTGATTGGTATGATGTATTTACAATAGGCACCCACTCATTCTTTGTCGTCGCAGACGTTTGCGACAAGGGAGTCGCCTCTGCCTTGTTCATGTCCGTCTTCCGCACCTTGATTCGCTATGGAACTATAGTCTGCTTCGCCAATAATGAGCCAGGAGATGTGCAACAAGCACTGATCAGTATCGTCACAGATGTCAATAACTATATGAGCGCGAATCACGGCGGATGCATGTACTTCGCAACTGTCTTCTTTGCTCACATCAGTGAAGACACCTCGCTGCTGAGCTATGTGTCTGCTGGCCACGAAGCGCCTTTGCTGAGACGAAGGGAAGGACGGTATGAGCTGCTTCAATCCACAGGGCCAGCACTTGGCTTGTTTGAGCAGGCAGTCTATGCAAGCGCCTGCTGCACGTTTGATGACAATGATGTTCTACTTGCCTATACAGATGGTGTTACAGATGCCTGCAATGCCAAGAATGAAAGATTCCACCTTGAGCGTTTGCAAGCGCTGTTTGATAATGTTTGCTACCAACCCGTAGAAGAAATGCAAGAGCAACTGATTCGAGCTCTCCGCGATTTCATGAATGGCGCTGAGCAGTTTGATGACATTACGATGATGTTCATCAAGCGACAGAATCTGGCTGAAGGTGTTCACGTGGAATGATCCAACCGGAGCTGGGTCTGTTGGCAGGTGGCTGTTCACCCTGGTTGCCCGACACTTCTCAATTGAGAGAGTCATGCGACCACCGGCTGCGCGGCTGGGAGTGCAAGACTCCAGCTCCTGCAGTGGGATCGGAATCCAGGCCAGCAAGGTATGGCCGGCATCCACCACTGTCTGCTGCAGTCACTGCAGACCCGATGCGCGCAAAGCTCAGGCCGCGTCTCCAATGCGGATTATCCGGCGATAATCTGGTTGAGGGGCCCATCAATTGGATTGACACGGGACACCTGGGACACATTTCAAATACGCCCCGCGATGCAAACAGCATCAGCCGAACAATAAGAGCACCTCGAAAAATCGCCCTTGCCGGGGCTTCCGAACTGGGGCAGCTCAGACTAGGACATGAGTCTTGCTCAGCCCGTCCGACGGGAATTGGGATTTTTCGAGGTGGTCATGAGTTAAGGCAAGCAACAAAACCTCCAAATCCCAGGCGAGCTAGGTACGATATAAAAAAACTTCCGTTAGATGGCGAGCCCGAGTACATTTGAAGCCCTGCTTGATGCGAAGACCATTGGCCAAGCCAATCTGGCCAATTGGAGTCCAGGCTTTGATCCAAGTCAGTACCTGAGTGTCCTGCCCCATCCCGACCAGTACATGCCTCTGGTGAATGGCTGGACACAGTGGCAACAGGGGAACCGGAAGCATGGGAAGGGAAAGTATGGCAGCCAGGGAGGAGATGGCTCGTACTACTCAAGCTGGGGCCCCAGTAGATCGCTAAATCTAACGCTCAGAATGTCAACCCTGAGCCAATTGAACGTGCCGGGGCTAGGGGAAATACGGGCGAACCCAGGTGAAACTGCCTTTGACAGCGTCTACGACAATTCGTTCTGGTCTTATAACGGCCAGATTCCTGGCCCGCTGCTTGTCGCCAATCCAGGTGACACAATTAACATCAAGTTGAGGGAACCTCGAAAAATCCAGTAATGGCTTGATTAAGCGACCAGTCCAGTTATAATCACGAAGCGCTGTTTACTTTGGCTGTGGGGCAAAGAGGCTTCTGGGATGAGCAGAACAGAGTCTCCAAGCT
>NZ_JAGQBY010000191.1:0-5312 GCF_024345875.1 Synechococcus sp. EJ6-Ellesmere | reverse complement strand
CAATCGCCTGGTAGTGATCCGGCTGCACCGGGTGCGCGGTAGGGCCGGCATCTTCGCGGAACTGGGTGTTGCGCAGCATCGCCACATCCTCGATCCGCTTCAGCGCCGGTGCATGCAGATCCGCCGTGAAGCTCTGATCCCTGAAGACGGTGAGCCCCTCCTTGAGGGAAAGCTGGAACCAGTCGCGGCAGGTGATGCGGTTGCCCGTCCAGTTATGGAAATACTCATGGGCGATCACACTCTCGATCCGCTCCAGTTCGGCATCGGTGGCCGTGGCGGCATCGGCGAGCACCAGCTTGGAATTGAAGATGTTGAGGCTCTTGTTCTCCATCGCGCCCATGTTGAAATGGCGCACGGCCACGATGTTGTACTCATCGAGGTCGTACTCCAGCCCATAGACGCTCTCATCCCAGGTCATCGAGCGCTGCAGTGAGCGCATGGCATGGGCCGTGTACGGCGCATCGCCAGGCTCCACATGCAGGCGCAGCTGCACCATGCGGCCACTGGCGGTGGTGAACGTGTCGCGGACCTCCTCGAGCACCCCGGCCACCAGGGCGAACAGGTAGGAGGGCTTGGGGAAGGGATCGTCCCAGACCACAAAGTGACGCTCCTCCTCACCGGCCAGGGCTGGCAGCGAGCCCTGCTCGATGCAGTTGCCGTTGGAGAGAAGAACGGGGTAGGGGCCTCGCTCAGCCTCGATACGCACCCGGAACAGGCTGAGCACGTCGGGGCGATCGGGATGGAGGGTGATGCGGCGGAACCCCTCCGCTTCGCACTGGGTGGTCACCATGCCGCCGCTGGCATAGAGACCCTCGAGGCTGGTGTTAGCACGGGGGTGCAGGCGCACTTCGCTCGTCAGGCGAAACGGCTGCGCGGGCGTGCTCGTGAGGATGTAGGCATCGCCGTCGCGCCCGATCTCGTCGAGCGTCAGGGGCCGGCCATCGAGGCTGAGGGAAAGCAGCTCCAAACCTTCACCACGCAGCACCAGCGGTTCGCTGCCATCGCCGTCTGCGGCAAGGGGCACAAACAGAAGGGTGGACTCCACCAGGGCCTCTTCACCGAGAAGGCGCACCGTCAGGTCAGTGCGCTCAAGCCGGTAGGGGAAGGGCCGGTAGTCGGCCAGCCGCACGACGCTCATCAGGCCAGGGGGAGAAGGCCCCCTGATCCTGGCGCCCCGCTCACCAGGGCAGGGGTCCACGGCCCTGGCCGGCGTTGCAGCCCACCTGGGATCCGAGCAGGGCCCCCAGGGGCACCGCCCAGGTGCGGCCGTCATCGCGCGAGGCGGCATAGCCGAGGCCACCGCCGATGACTCCGCCCACCAGCCGACCGATCGAGCAGCGCTGCTGCAGGGCCTGGGCTTCCTCCCAGGTGGTGGGCGCCGGCTGGCCGTAAGGGCTGCTGCCGCTGGGGACCTGGCTGCTGTAGTCCTGATAGGGAGCGGGCGGCCAGTTGCGGGCCGGAGTCACGGCATAACCGGCGTTTCTTGACACCGGGTAGCGATCCATTGGCAGCCGGTAGCCCTGATAGCCCCGGTACGCCTCCTGGGCGGAGGCGGCGGCGGGCAGCAAGGCGGCAAGGCCACAGGCCCCGGCGGCGAGCAGCAGAGGAAGCCGGCGGATGAAGACGGTCATGGTGATCAAGCTGGAGGACAGCCCCGAAGGGATGCCATCAGCAAAGCCACCAGGGCCGCCTGAACTGCAACTGCAGGTGGGGCCGGATGTGTCCGGATGCGTCCGCTGCAGGCCAGCGGTGCTGGCCTCTGGGGTTACTTGTCGCCCTGTTGCTTGAGGGCGTCATTCACCTTCTTGACCACATCCGGCGGCACCTCCTTGGGACAGAGCTCAACGGCACCGATCACCGCGGAGTTCACCGAACCGCGTCGCAGCTCCTCGATGGTGAGGGCTTTGGTTCCCACCTGCTTGATCTGACCGTCGTGCTGGCCCTTGATCAGCTGGGCGATCGTTTCACCGGCAATGCTCGCGGCCTTGTCGAACTCGACTCCGGCGCCACGGGCAATGCAGACATTGACGGAAGCAATTCTGGTGTAGAGCGACATCTCGCTTTCGCTCGCGGGTGCCGCCTGAGCGGGGGCGGCGCCTGCAACGGCGGGAATGATCAGTGCGGCAGCCAGCAACAGGAGTCGGTGGAGGCGGTGCGTGAGGCGCAAGGAGAGCGTGTTCATCAGGCCCCATGCTGATGCACAGGGGCTCGAACTTCAATCCGCAGGGAGCGGATCCCCGGGACCCTCCAGGCGGATCTCATGATGCGTCTCAGTGACACCAAGCTCGCCGTCCCGCCAGGAGAAAATCGAGCAGGCCCTGAGGCGGTCCCGATCGATCAGGCGGATGTGCTGCTCGATGTCCCAGTCCTGGTGCTGCGACTCGAAGATCAGTTGGTGCTCATCCACCTGGCGGATCTGTGAGCGCATCGGATGGTCCGCGAGAGACCCATGGCTGCGCCGCAGCTGGTGACCGCAGAGGTAGGCCTCAAGGCTGCCCTCACGCTGGTACTGGGGCTTGCGGGCATAGAAGCCGAAATCCTGCTCGGTCGTCCAGCTGAAGCGGTAGGCCGCCTCTCCCTCCACCGGCTGCTCGTACGTTTCGATCCGCAGCAGGAAGTAGAGGCGCAAAGGCTCATCCTCGCCACGGAAGAAATAGAGGCGTCGTGAGCGCCAGAGGCCGAGGTTGCGCGAGAACCAGCGGCGCAGGTTGCTGTCCAGCTGGATGCGGCTTCCCTGGGGGTCCCGCTGATACGGCCCTGACGGATCCAGCGGCACCCGTTCCGTGGATGGGGTCATGGGGGGAGGGAGGCTTTCAGTGGGACGGTTCACAGTCACGTCATAGCCAGCTCTCGGCCCAGCGTTCGACGCCATAGGGTGATGCCCACGATCTCGCCTGCCGCCAAGGTGCCTGAAGCGGGGAAAACCGACCCCGGCACGACTGCTCCCGGGCCCCTACCGGCCAGGAGACGGGCGCTCAAGCTGCTGCTGGTGGCGGCCCCGCACCATCTCGCTTCCGCAGATCTGGGTGGGGTGCTCAACTACCTCGAAACCTGTGACTGCGGTTTCGATGTGGCCCTGGAGCTGGCGAATCCGGCCCTGCGCCCTGAGCTGCTGGAGCTTCACCGGCTGGTGGCCACCCCGGCCCTGGTGAAACTGGAGCCACCCCCTCGCCAGGTGCTGGCGGGGAATGCGGTGCTGGATCAGCTGAAGGGCTGGCTTCCGCGCTGGCAGCAGCTGGAGATGGTCAGCGATCTGGGCATGAGCCTGCGGCCCGCCGAAATGGATGGCAGCCGCTCCCAACGGGAACTGCAGCTGGAAGATCAGGTGCTGGTGCTGCGTCAGGAGAACGAAACCCTGATCGAGCGCCTGAGGGTGCAGGAGCGGCTGCTGCGCATGGTGGCCCATGAACTGCGCACCCCCCTCACCGCCGCCAAGCTGGCCTTGCAGAGCCTGCAGCTCGGGCACATCAACAACACCCGCTGCCGGGATGTGCTCGACCGCCGCCTCGACGACATCGAGCATCTCTCCAAAGATCTGCTGGAGGTGGGCACCACCCGTTGGGAAGCGCTCTTCAACCCCCAGCGGCTGGACCTGGCGCCGGTGGCCGCGGAGGCGATCCTGGAGCTGGAGAAATTGTGGGTGGGGCGGACGCTGCGCCTGATCACCGACATCCCCGCCGACCTGCCGGATGTGTTCGCCGATCAGCGGCGCATGCGCCAGGTGCTTCTGAACCTGCTGGAGAACGCGTTGAAATACACCCCGGATAGTGGCGAGGTGACCCTCTCGCTGTTGCACCGCACCAGCCAATGGGTGCAGGTGAGCGTCTGCGATACAGGTCCGGGAATTCCCCGCGGCGAGCAGGAGAGGATCTTCCTGGAGCGGGTACGGCTTCCTCAGACCTCGGGAACCACCTCTGGCTTTGGGGTGGGCCTCTCCGTCTGTCGCCGCATCGTTGAAGTGCATGGTGGACGAATCTGGGTGGTCTCCGAGCCCGGTGAAGGAGCCTGCTTCCACTTCACCGTTCCGGTGTGGTCTGGGCAGAACTCCCCAAGCCAGGCTTCGCCTTGACGAAGGGACACTCCGACCCGTAGCGTCCAAGGATCGGAAGCGGCGCCTGAAAACGTTCCTATTCCGTGGCCTCGCCCCCATCGTCTAGAGGCCTAGGACACCTCCCTTTCACGGAGGCGACAGGGGTTCGAATCCCCTTGGGGGTATTACGACCAACCACAAGAACGCTAAGTTTCGCCACTTGAAGCTCAAGCAAGTCATATCCGTAGAGCCAGATCTAACTAGCCAGATTTTCCGGGATTGCCTGATCGCCTCTCTTTAAAATCACAAAATCGAATGTTTGTAAAATCAATTTCGAATAATATGATTCCCACAATAATTAAACTAAAACGGTAATTTTATAATTAATTACATATTTGTTTTGATTAGGCCATCACCCTAGAGGCACGACCGGGATCAAGTATCGGCTGGATAGGGCGATCGACCGGCCTTTGAGTGCCTGCAGAGGATCCAGTGAATGAACCCAGGCCTTCTGCGCTCAGGCCTGGCTGGCGCGGCGCAGAGCTTCCCGTTGCACGGCGCGCAGGTTGGCGGCCAGGTCTTCGCGCAGCCGCTGCTCAATCAGCCCGATCGGCATACCCTGGCGCCCCTGCACGGTGAGCTCGTAGAGCAGCCGGGACCCGCCGGGTTCGCCGCTGACCTGCCAGGCCCCCTCGAAACGACGGAAATCTCCCTGGCGCATGCTGAAGCTGAGCAGGCCGTCGTCGTGATGCTCCCGCAGCTCCAGCTCGACGCGGGCACTGAAGCGCAGGCCGCAGAACTGCTGACAGCCCACCTGCTCGAGGCCCACGGTGCTCCCCCGGCGCCAGAGCAGGCGGGAGATGGAGAGGTTGGGGATGAAGCGGCTGAGGTTCTCGTAATCGGTGAGCACGGCCCAGATCTGCTGGGGGGGAAGCTCGAGACGCAGCTGAACTGCCAGGCGGCGCGCTCCCTGAGGCAGTCGCTCCATGTCCTGCTGGATCGTGTCCAGTGAACAGGCGTCCTGGCTGCTGAGCAGGCCCTGGATGGAAGGGGTCGTCAGAACCGAAAGTTGCGCCAAGTGAGGGGAAACGCCGGATTCGTGGCAAGCCGGATCAAACCAGCTGCGACCAAACCTAACCGCAACAATCGGTTGCCGGTGCGGAAAGGCCCACGGTCATGGGAGGGCAGAGCGTAGACATTGCCTATGATCGGGCCGGTTTTCCGGAGTTTGAGGGTTCATGCGCATCTCGACCGCAGCGCTTCGTCAGTCCGATGCCCGCAT
>NZ_JAGQBY010000190.1:0-5373 GCF_024345875.1 Synechococcus sp. EJ6-Ellesmere | reverse complement strand
ACGCGGCCAGACCCAGTTGGCTGTATCCCCAGTTGATGTGCTCCATCACTGACTCAGCGCCCACCGAAGTGCTCTCAATCCAAGGGAGATGCCCACCATCGTGTAGAAGGCGATTGATCTGCGGGTGTTGAGGGGCAGGAGGAGCAGGCGGTCTCTGGGCGTTCAAAGGGGTGGAGACCCCAGTGCCTCCCATCGGGTTCAGCGGTGCCTAGGAGGCGCTCTGAGGGCGGTTGAGGGTGCCTCGGGGCGCCCAGGCGGAGGCGGAAGGTGAGGGTGCCTCGGAAGCAACCTGCTGCAGACAGTGGGAAGGTGAATTCTGGGAACCGCTGAGGGCGCCCCAGTCAGACCCCTCTTCACCTTCCGCTCACCTTCCGCCAGATAAGGTTCAGAATCAAAAAGCGGCAATTAGAAAAACCCCACATATTGTGCTCAAGGGCGTCAAAACAACCCAGGAAGCACCAGACATGGTGGATTCGGAACTCGCAACAGAAAAGGCGGCACCCAGATTCGAACTGGGGGTAAAGGATTTGCAATCCTCTGCCTTACCACTTGGCCATGCCGCCATTTCAGGGGAGAACCCCCTTGCTGCGGATCGTATCAGCCGTCCACGGCACCCCCGGCTGCTGCTGCTCAGCAATGGCCATGGGGAAGATCTGATCGGTCTGCGCATCCTGCAGGCGCTGCACCAACGGCGCCCGCAGATGCTGCTCAGGGTCCTGCCGCTGGTGGGGGAGGGAGAGACCTACCGGGAAGCGGAGCACGACGGCTGGCTGAAACGGGTGGGGCCCCGCCAGCGGCCGCGCAGCGGCGGCTTCAGCAACCAGAGCGTTTCTGCACTCCTGCGCCACCTGGGGGCGGGCCTGGGTGGCCTGAGCTGGCCTCAGTGGCGGCTGGTGCGCCGCTTGGGTGCCGCTGGCGATCCGATCCTGGCGGTGGGGGATCTGCTGCCACTGCTGCTGGCCTGGGCCAGCGGTGCGCCCTACGGCTTCCTGGGCACACCCAAAAGTGATTACACCTGGAGGAGTGGACCCGGCCGCGCCCCCTTCGCCGACCGCTACCACCACTGCAAGGGCAGCGAATGGGATCCATGGGAGTGGGCCCTGATGGCTGATCGCCGCGCCCGGCTGGTGGCGGTGCGCGACGAGCTCACCGCCAGGGGGCTGAGGCGCCATGGGGTGACGGCGCTGGCGCCGGGCAACCCGATGATGGATCAGCTCGATCGGTTGCCCCTGCCCGAGCCGTTGGGGCAGCGGCGGCGGATCGTGCTGCTCTGCGGCAGCCGCCTGCCGGAAGCCCTCGCCAACGCCCGCCGGCTGCTGGCGGCCCTGGCCCGCTTGCCGGCAAGAGAGCCCCAGGTGGTGCTCTGCCCCACCGGCTCCCGCCCCAGCCGCCACGACCTGGAGCCGATCCTGGCCGCCCAGGGCTACCGCGAGGTGGCCCTGCCGGAAGGTTGCGGCGGCAGCTCGGCCTGGCAGCTCCAGCAGCGGCTGCTGCTGCTGGGGCCTGGCTGCTTCGAGCGTTGGGCCGGCTGGGGGGAGGTGGGCCTGGCCACCGCGGGCACCGCCACAGAGCAACTGGTCGGTCTCGGGGTCCCCGTGCTCTCGCTGCCAGGGCCGGGTCCGCAGTTCAAGCGCGGGTTTGCGCGGCGCCAGAGCCGCTTGCTGGGGGGGGCGGTGCGGACCTGCGCTTCAACGCAGGACATGGCCGTCGAACTGGAGCGGCTGCTCGGGAATGCCCAGCTCCGCCAGCATCTGGGGGCCATTGGCCGGCGGCGGATGGGGAACACAGGCGGCAGCGAGCGTCTGGCGGCCCTGGTGGACCGGCAGCTGCTGGCCCAGCCCCAGGGATGATGGGGCTTCTCCTCACTCAGGCGCGTCCCCGATGCCAGCACCGATCGACCGGGCCTACGCCACCGTCACCGGTCAGCTGGCCACCCTGCTGGGGGTGAGCATCGCCGCCGCCCGGCGCCGGGTCGACCAGCAGGCTGCCCGGGAAGGAACCCGGGCGCCAGGCGAACGCATCACCATCGCTGAACGCATGATCCAGGAGGCCCAGGGAGGGGCCAGGGCCCAGGGTCAGCTGCTGGATGCGCTCCTGGTTGCCAAAGACGACGAAAGCGGCTTCATGGTCGAGGACTGATCGCCGGAATCACGGATCGCCTGGGCCCTCAGCGCGACTGGGAAGAATGCTCGAACACCGAGCCGAAGCGGCTGCGGTCGAGCTCGGCAAACACCGGCAGACAGGCGAAGCAACGGCGGGCCAGATCGAGGCGCTCCTCCCGCTCGAGGATGGCGGCCAAGGCTTGACGAGCGGCAAGCAGGTAGCGGACATCGTTGGCTGCATACACCAGCTGGGCCTCACCCAGCTCTTCAACCCGTCCCCAGTCGCTGCTCTGCGACTGCTTGTCGAGTTCCACCCCCACCAACTCCTGCACCACCTCCTTGAGCCCGTGGCGTGAGCTGTAGGTGCGGGCCAGGCGGCTGGCCACCTTGGTGCAGAACAGCGGCGCCACGGCGATGCCGAGGCCTTCCCCCAGGGCTGCCAGATCGAAGCGGGCGAAGTGGAACACCTTCTCGATCGCCGGACTCTCCATCAGCTCGCGCAGACGGGGCGCCTCCTGCTGGCCCCGGGCGATGCGGATGCAGCAGACGTTGTCGAGGTGGTCGGCGATCTGAACCAGGCAGAGACGGTCGCGGCCATGGACCAGCCCCATCGCCTCGGTGTCGACCGCCAGGGCTGGGGCCTGAGCCAGCAGGCTGAGCCATTCGGCGTCGAGATCCCCCTCGAAGACAGCGAAGCGTTGGGGGGTGGAGGCAAGGGCCGAGGGCATGAGCGCGAGAGCAACCAACGCCATCGTGCCGAAAGGGAGAGAATGGGACGCTTCCGCCTTGGATCGCCCGCGTGCCGTTGCCCCTGTCCCCCGCCCTGGGCTCCACCCTGCTGCTCACCCTGCTGCTGGCCATCGGCCTGGTGTTCTTCCTGCGCGCCGCCAGCAAGGACCGCACCACGGTGGTGGATGTGCAGTCGCCGCGGCCGGCCCTGGAGGTGCTCGATGGCCTCAGCCAGTGGCTGAGGCAGCGGGGCTGGCAGGCGGAGGCTGGGGATCCAGAGCGGCGGGTGCTGCGCTTCCGCGGCCAGGTGGGAGCCAGCGGCACCCTGGCACTGCTGCTCTCGCTGCTGGGAACGGTCGGGGCGGCCTGCCTCGGTCTGGTGCTGCGCCAGCTGCTGCCGGCGCTGGGATGGTGGCCGCTGCTGCTGTCCCTGCTCGGCCCGCTCGCGGGGCTGATCTACCGGCGGCGGGCGGCCCGCCAGGAGCTGGTGGAACTGCGCCTGATCAGCGACGATGACGCTCCCCTCAGCCAGCTGCGGCTGCGGGCCCACCGCGACGAGCTGATTGCCCTGGAACTGGAACTGGGGCCCCGGCTGCAACTGGCCAGTGACGGCACCCTGCTGAGTTCCCCCATCTGATCCCCAGACCATGCTGCACCGTCTCAAGGCTGCATCCCCGCAACGACCCTCGGCTCACTCACGCCCCCTGGGCTGGGCCCTGCTGGGACTGGGCCTGGTGCTGGTGCTGGGCAGCGCCGCCGAGGCCCCGGCCATGCTCGCCATCGATCCGCTCACCGGGCCGCGCACACCACTCAACAAGGATTGGATCGGCCGCCGATCGCTGGCGGCGGGCACACCGATCCTGGTGATGGCCGGCCACGCCGATTCCCAGGGTATGGCCGGATCAGGCACCAGCGGTGAAGCCGTGGATCGCTTCGGGGCCCGGCCGATGGTGCCCGGCATCCGCGATGAGCTGTACTGGAATCTGCTCACCGCCGAGAGGGTGGTGGCGCTCGGACGCCAGCGCGGGCTGCCGATCAGCCTCTACGTGCCGGCCCAGCGCAGCATCGCAGACGGGGATGATCCCCGCACCAACTGGAGCGTGGGCAAGGAGCATGTGCGCCGGGGTGGATACGCCATGGAGATCGACTACGACGCCTATGGACCCGACGGCTTCGGTTCTGGACTGATCCCGCCGCTGCACCAGCCCCCCAGCCTCCTCGATGAAAGCCTGGCCGCCTCCTTCGGGGCCTTCCCTTTCCAATTCCGCGGCGGGCTGGGAGCGCCTCGCCGGGGCATCGCCATCCTCGAGATCGGCAAGCTGGAGAGTCCTCTGGAGTCGGCCCTGAGGGATCCCGGCAGCCGGGATGCAGCGCTCAACGCCATCGCCGAGCGGGTTGTCCTTGCCCTGGAGCAGGGCATCAGCCCCCGCTCAAGAAATCTGCCAGCCACCTCCTTAGGCACTCCCGCAACCCGCCCCTGAGCAACGGAGGCTTCCACGAGCATGAGATCGGGGGTTCAGTCGAAAGCACCCCGGGCCCGGCAGAGATCCTCCAGCGCGGCATCCCCGAACCAGTCCTGCGGCTTGGTGAACACCTCAGTGACCAGAGCTTCGCGACTGCCGGGCTCGGGGCTGTAGCCGTATTCCCAGCGAACCAGCGGTGGCAGCGACATCAGGATCGATTCGGTGCGGCCGTTGGTCTGCAGACCGAAGATCGTGCCGCGATCAAACACCAGATTGAACTCCACGTAGCGGCCACGGCGGTAAAGCTGGAACTGGCGCTCCCGCTCCCCGTAGGCGCTGCCATGGCGCTTCTCCACGATCGGAACATAGCTGGGTAGGAAGGCATTGCCGCAGGCGCTCGCCAGCTGAAACAGCTGCTCCCAGCTGCGGGGCACCGCGCCTGTGGCAGCTGCCACGGCCGCGGCCGGGCCGCTGGGATTCTGACCTTTGTAGAGCGCTCCGGCGGGATCCTGGTAGTCGTAGAAGATGCCGCCAACACCCCGGGTTTCATTGCGGTGCTTCAGGAAGAAGTATTCATCGCACCAGGGCTTGAAGACGGGATACAGGGTGGGATCGACACTGTCACAGGCCCCCTGCAGGCTGCGGTGAAAGTGACGGGCATCCGCCAGGAAGGGGTAGTAGGGGGTGAGATCGGCGCCACCGCCGAACCACCAGACCGGCCCCGCCTCGAAGTAGCGGTAGTTGAGGTGCACCGTGGGCACGTAAGGGTTGCGGGGATGGAGCACCATCGACGTACCGGTGGCGAACCAGCGCTGGCCGGCGGCCTCCGGCCGCTGGCTGAGAATCGAGGGGGGCAGCTGATCGCCTTCCACCTCGGAAAAATTCACCCCGCCCTGCTCGAAGATCCGGCCGGCCTTCATCACCCGCGAGCGGCAGCCGCCGCCCTCCGGCCGTTGCCAGCTCTCCTCCTGGAACACCCCTTCGCCTTCAAGGGCCTGCAGGCCAGCGCAGGTGCTGGCCTGAAGAGCCATCAGTAGGGTGCGGGCACGGGCGCGGGAGTCGGCCGGCGGATGCTCCAG
>NZ_JAGQBY010000019.1:0-27747 GCF_024345875.1 Synechococcus sp. EJ6-Ellesmere | reverse complement strand
CGGCCGACCGGGGGGTGCCCCCCTGGCCGCCCCCCCCCCCCGCCGATTCCTTGGCCATGGAGGCCCCGATCTGGATGGAGGGTCCTTCGGGCCCCACCGGCAGGCCTCCGCCGATGGCGACGCCGCTGGCCAGCAGCTTCACCAGGGCTACCTTCCAGCCCATCGGCACGGGCAGTCCCCGCAGCCAGACCATGACCTGAATGATCCCCGAGCCCTTGGCGCCGGGTTCGACGCCGCTGATCAGCGCACCGGCCAGGCCGCCCCCGAGTGCCCCCATCAGTGGCAGCACCAGCAGGCGGGGCAGGCGGGAGGCCAGCTGCAGGCGCAGGCCGTTCACCGCCTCGATCTCGAGGGCATAGACCCAGATCGCCACCCCGACCCCCAGGCCGATGGCGTTCACCAGCAGGAACAGCATCAGCAGCCGGCGGAGCTTTACGAGCCGCTGGTTGGGGGTCACCTCCACCGTCAGGCCACCGCGGGTAGGCGCGGGCAGGCCTCCACCAGCTGGCGCGTGATCACGGCCTGGGGATGCTCGAGCATCGGTCCGGCGGGTCCTTCCTCCACGATTCGCCCCCCGTCAAGCACGATCAGGCGCTGGCAGAAGCCGCTGGCCACCGCCAGGTCGTGGGTCACAAAGATCAGGCCCAGGCCCAGGCGGCCCTGCAGCTGCCGCAGCAGGGCCAGCACCTCGGCCTGCACTTCGGCATCGAGCATGCTCACGCTCTCGTCGCAGAGCAACACCTTCGGCTCCAGCACCAGGGCGCGGGCGATCGCCACCCGCTGCTGCTGGCCGCCAGAGAGCTGACGCGGCAGGCGGTTCTCGTAGAGCTCGGGCGGCTCCAGCCCCACGGTGGCCAGCCCTTCGCGGGCCCTGGCTCGGGCTTCGGAGCGGCTGGCCAGACCATGGATCAGCAGAGGATCCGCCACCGCTTCCCCCACCGTCATGCTCGGATTGAGGCAGGCCAGCGGATCCTGAAACACCATCTGCAGGCTGCGGCGAGCCCGGGCCAGCTCCGCCCCGCCCATCCGGAGCAGGTCACGGCCCTCCAGGCTCACGCGGCCGCCCCGCACCGGCGTCAGACCCATCAGGGCACGGCAGAGGGTGCTCTTGCCGCAGCCTGACGCTCCCACCACCCCGAGGGTTTCACCCGGCCCAAGGCGCAGGCTCACCCCATCAACGGCCTTCAGCCAGCGCCGACGCCAGGGTGGTGAGGGCAGCGGATGCCAGCAGCGCAGTTCCTCCAGCTCCAGCAGGGGTGCTGCCTCGGCTGAGGGCGGGGTGTGGCTGCCTTCGCGGGCGCGGGCCGCGGCCACCAGCCGCTGGCTGAGCGGAGCCCTGGGAGCGCTCAGCAGGCTGATCGCCGGTGCCTCCTCCACCACCTGTCCATGGTCGAGCACGGCGATGCGCTGGCACCAGCGCCCCGCCATGGCCAGGTCGTGGCTGATCAGCAGCAGGGCACTGCCGCTTTCGCGGCAGAGGTCGGTGAGCTCGGCCATCACCTGGGCCGCCACGGCCACATCCAGGCTGGTGGTGGGCTCATCGGCGATCACCAGCGCCGGCTCCAGGGCCATGGCCAGGGCGATCGCCAGCCGCTGGCGCATGCCGCCGCTGAACTCATGGGGATAGCTGCCGTAGCGACCCGGGCCGATGCCCACCCGCGCCAGCAGCTGCTGGGCCCGCTGGCGCACCTGGGCCCGATCCCAGGCGGGGCGATGGGCCGAGAGGGTGTCGCTGAGGTGCTCCCCGATGCGCAGCAGCGGGTTCAGCCGTGTCATCGGGTCCTGGAACACCAACCCCACGGCTTCCCCCCGCAGTCGGCGCAGGGCCGGACGCTTCAGCACGCGGGGGTCCTCGCCCGCCAGCCGCAGACCGCCGCTGCAGCGGCTGCCGGGTGGGAGCAACTGCAGCACCGCCCGCGCCACCGTGCTCTTGCCGCAGCCGGAAGGACCCACCAGGGCAAGGGTGTCACCGGAGCCGAGGCGCAGGTTGAGGCCATCGAGGGTGGGAGCCCCGCTGCCGCCCGGATAGCTCACGATCAGGTCGCTGATCTCCAGCACCGGCTCGGCGGCACGCGTGTCGGCCATGGGACGCGGCGGATCAGGACGTGCTCGCACAGCATGGGAGAGCTGGGGGCGCAGCCGTGGTTTTGTTGCGTGATCTGCATACGATGGGAGCAGAAGCGTCTGGTGATGCTCGATACCGCCGTTGGAATCAAGGACAACGTTGCGGGCGAGAGCCTGGGCGCCGGGCTTGTCGCTGGGCTCAGCCCTGGCCTGCGACGGAGGCCGATCCGTACCCCCGATGACTACGGGTTGAACCTGCCCGAGTGGCTCAGGGAGTGCATCGTCCACGTGCCCCCCGGCGAAGGGGAGACCTGCCCCACTGATCCTGAAGCTCTGCTGGCGTCAGCTTTTGATTTCGCCTTCCAGCTCCACGACGGCCAGGTGAGAGCCACTGGCGAGCCCTACATCATTCATCCGGTGGCCGTCGCTGATCTGCTGCGCGACATCGGCGCCAGCGCTGGGGTGATCGCCGCCGGTTTTCTGCACGACGTGGTCGAGGACACCGACGTCACCCCCGAGGAACTGGAGGTCCATTTCGGTGCCGAGGTTCGCGCTCTGGTGGAGGGGGTCACCAAACTGGGCGGCATTCATTTCACCAACCACACCGAAGCCCAGGCCGAGAACCTGCGCCGGATGTTCCTGGCCATGGCCAGCGACATCCGTGTGGTGCTGGTGAAACTCGCTGACCGGCTGCACAACATGCGCACCCTCGGGGCCCTCAAGCCCGAGAAGCAGCAGCGGATCGCCCGTGAAACCCGCGAGATCTACGCCCCCCTTGCCAACCGTCTCGGCATCGGCCGATTCAAGTGGGAACTCGAAGACCTCGCCTTCAAGATTCTCGAGCCCGAGGCCTACGGCGAGATCAAGCAGCAGGTGGCCAGCAAGCGCAGCGACCGGGAGGAGCGCCTGGCCGCCACGGTGGCCCTGCTGATGCAACGTCTTCAAGGCGCAGGCCTGCACGACTGTGAGGTGACCGGCAGGCCCAAGCATCTCTATGGCATCTGGAGCAAGATGCAGATGCAGCAGAAGGCCTTCCACGAAATCTTCGATGTGGCGGCCCTGCGCATCCTGACGCCCAACCTTGAGGGTTGTTATCGCGCCCTGGCGGTGGTTCACGACACCTTCCGCCCGATCCCTGGCCGCTTCAAGGACTACATCGGACTGCCCAAGCCCAACGGCTATCAGTCGTTGCACACGGCTGTGATCGGCCGTCATCGGCCGATCGAGGTGCAGATCCGCACCACCGAGATGCACCAGGTGGCCGAGTACGGCATCGCGGCCCACTGGAAATACAAGGAGGGGGGCTCACCGGCCTCTGCCGGTGCTGCCGAGCGCTTCAACTGGCTACGCCAGCTGGTCGATTGGCAGCAGGATGATGGCGGCGAGGACAGCAGCGACTACCTCGCCTCAATCAAGGAAGACCTCTTCGATGAGGAAGTTTTCGTGTTCACGCCCCAGGGGGATGTGGTGGGGTTGCGCAAGGGATCCACAGCCGTGGATTTTGCCTTTCGCATCCACTCGGAAGTGGGGAACCACTGCCAGGGCGTGCGCATCAATGACCGTCTCTGCCCGTTGGCCACACCGCTGCGCAACGGTGATTTCGTTCAGATCATCACCGCGAAGTCGGCCCATCCGAGCCTCGACTGGCTCAACTTCGTGGCGACACCCACCGCCCGCAACCGCATCCGGCAGTGGTACAAGCGCAGCCACCGCCAGGACAACATCCAGCGTGGTACCGCCATGCTCGAGCGGGAGCTGGGCCGCGAGGGCTTCGATGCGCTGCTCAACGGCGAGGCGATCGCGAAGGTGGCGCGCCGCTGCAATCTGGTGGGCACCGAGGATCTGCTGGCGGCCCTTGGCTTCGGTGGCGTCACCCTGCAGCAGGTGGTCAACCGTCTGCGCGAGGAGGTGCGCCTCAGCACCGCGGCAGCGGCCCCGGTGCTCAGCAACGAAGACCTGGCCCGCAGCGTCTCAGACCAGCCGATGCTGCCGCCGCCATCTGCTGCCGAGACCGGCGGCAGCCCGATCCTCGGGCTCGAGGGCCTGGAGTACCGGCTTGGGGGCTGCTGCTGCCCCCTCCCCGGCGAGGCGATCGTGGGCAGTGTCGCCCTGGGTAACCACGGCATCACCATTCACCGTCAGGACTGCAGCAATGTGGCCGCTGTGCCGGTGGAGCGCCGGTTGCCGGTGCGCTGGAATCCGGCGGCCGACCAGCAGCATCGCCGCTATCCGGTGCAGATCCGTATCGAGGTGCTCGATCGTGTCGGCGTGCTCAAGGACATCCTCACGCGCCTCTCCGACAGCCGCATCAATGTCAGTGACGCCCGGGTCCGCACGGCCTACGGCAAACCCGCTCGCATCGACCTCAAGGTGGAGCTCGCCAGTGCCAGTCAGCTGGGCACCACCATGGATCAGATCCGCTCCATGGCCGACGTGCTCGACCTCTGCCGCACCGGCATCGGTTAGGCCTCGCGGCGGAACAGCTTGAACTCACCGGTGCGCAGTCCCAGCTCCCCGGTGAGCTCCTGCCAGCGAGCCTTGTCCTGGTTGAGGCACTGCCGCAGGAAGGCCTCGGTGTTGGGGCCCTCGGGGTCGGTGCGTGTCCAGACCAGGTGGCGATTGGCGGGCTGAAGCAGCTGGGCGCAGATCTGGGCCTGGCCCACCGGCAGGCCGATCGTGCGGGTGGCCCATGACGCCCTGATGCCCTGGGGGTTGAGGCTCCACCTGGGACCGATGCCCACGGTGGTGGCCGGCACCCGCAGTTGCCAGTGCAGGGCGGGGTCCTGGGGCGCCGTGAAGCCGCGCTCGGATTCGGGAAGGCCGCTGAAGTAACGACGCAGTTCGGCGCGGTCCTGCTCCAGAGCCGTGACCAGCTTGGCCGGGCGCGACGGTGAGCCGAACACCTCGGCAATGGCGATGTTGTTGAACAGGATCAGCGAGAGGATCAAGCTGCCCGCGAAGGCGGCGACGCGCAGCGAACGGCGCCTGGTCCGCTCCAGCTCAGCCATCCCCGCGGCCGTGACCAGCACCAGGGGAACCACGATCATCAGACCGTCATGGCTGTTGAAATCGGTGCGCTGGAACGACCAGACCAGCTCCAGCAGAAAGACGATGGCCAGTCCGGGCACCAGCAACAGCCGCTCCAGGTGCTTCGTCTCGGACCCCCAGGCACGCCTGGCGATCAGCAGCAGGCCGGCGCCGGGCATCAGGATCAGGCTCCAGATGGGCAGACCCGCCAGGGGCATGCGGGCCAGCTCGCTGAACAGGCTGGTCACGTCTTCCCCCCACCAGATCTGCTGGCTGGCCCATTCCAGGGGCAGGGCCACCGCTCCCGCCCAAAGCAGTGCAAGCCCATGGGCCACAAACAGGTAGGGGACGATCAGCAGGGCACAGCCCAGGGCGACTCCAGTGATCAGGGCCCTGGCCACAACGGCGGGGTGGCGGTGGTGCACCAGCACCAGGGCGGCCACCCAGGTGAGGGGATAGATCAGCGTGAAGAAACAGGCCACCGCCAGCAGGGCGAAGGTCGAGGCGGCCGCCAGCAGTCGCCAACGAATGCGGCTGCCGGGCGGTTCCTGGCCATCTGCAGCGAGGCTGAGCAGGTAGACGCCGAGCACCAGAAAGCCATTGGCGAACTGGTGCAGGCTGCCGGCGATTCCTCCAGGCAGCTTCTGGGCCAGGACCACCAAAAGCACCCCGCTGGCCAGTGGTACCAGGGAGCGGGGCTTCAGGTGGATCAGGCCAGCGGTTGAGAAATTCCGAACCGACAGGCTCATCAGCAGGCCCGCCAGCAGGTCGAGGCCCAGCACGAGGAGGCGATGGGCCCGGATCGACCCCAGCCAGGCCGACGGGGCGAACAGCCACTGGGCAATCGGCCACTGGCGCAGGTAGCTCTCCTGGTACAGCAGGGTCCCGTGCAGGCCGCGCTGGGCGAGGACCAGGAGCGAATCGATCTCGCCGTCGTAGCTGCCGGCGATGGTGCTGGCCCGCCAGACACGAACCGCCAGTCCAACCAGGGTGAGCCACCACAACACCGTCAGCACGATTCGTGGTCGGCTCAAGGGCTGAAGGTGACCGAAAACCCAGTCTGCATGGCGGTGCCACCCCTGGCAGCGGCCATGGGCCACCCCGGTTCACGGGTCTCTGCGGAAGACTCTGATCGCACCGGAGGTGAGCCCCAGGTCCTGGGTCATCTCCTGCCAGGTGTGCTCGTCGCGGCTCAGACACTCCAGAAGGAAGGCTTCGCTGTGGCGACCTCCCCTCCCGGTGCGGGTCCAGATCAGGTGCCGGTGGCGCGGGTCGGTGAGCTGGGTACAGGCCTGTTCATCGCTGATGGCCAGCCCGATCCGATCGGTGGCCCAGGAACGCCGCATGCCGTAGGGATCCAGGCTCCAGCTGGGGTGCACCCCCGCGGTGGAGGAGGGTTGATCCAGTTGCCAGTGCAGGGAGAAATCCTGGGGGGATGTGAAGGTGCCAGCTTCCCCCGGCAGGTTACGCAGCTGCTGGATCAATCGCTCCCGATCTTGCTCCACAGCATCCGGAGCCCTGGCGTCTGCCCCGAGGGCCAGGGTCTCCGCCACCAGCACGTTGTTCACCAGGATCAGCGAGAGAACCAGGGCGAAGGTGGCGCCTGTTCGCCGCAGTCCGCGGCGGGAGGACCGCTCCAGGGCGGCCATGCCGGTGGCCACGATCAGCACCACCGGCACGATCGCCATCAGCACGTAATGCCTCCAGAAGTGGGTGGAGGCGAAGGAGAGGATCAATCCCCCCAGAAAAACCAGGCTCAGCAGCGGCACCATCAGGCTCCGGGTGGAGGATCCTCCCCGACCTTGCCTGGCCTGACGGGCCAGGCTCACCACGCCCAGCAGCGGGATCACCAGCAGCATCCAGAGCTCCACTCCCGCCACCGACGCTCCCGCCACCTGCCTGAACAGCTCACCCAGGCCTTGGTGGTCCCCGGGGCGCTGGGCGCTCCACTCCAGCGGCAGAAGCACCGCTCCTGCCCAGAGTCTGGCTGGTCCATCGCTGAGCCACAGGTAGGGAAGCCCCATCAGCAGCGTCCCCAGCCCAGCGCCAGCGGTCACCCAGCCCAGGCCACCCCAGCGCCGCCGCCGGCTCCAGGGTCCTGGCCAGGGCAGCAGCGCCAGCGTCACCAGCAGCAGGGGCAGCAGCAGGTTGGGACGCACGGCCACCGACAGGAAGAGGCAGAACCCCGCGGCTGCCATCCCCACCCGGCGAGTCCTCGGCACCTGCAGAGCCAGCAGGGCCAGAGCCAGCAGCAGGAAGGCATTGGCGAACTGGTGAAGATGGCCGGAGAGACCGCCGAGCATCTTCTGGCTCATGGTCACGAACAGAGCGGCGCTGCCGAGCGGCACCAGTGAGCCATCCCGCAGCGGCACCAAGCCGTTGCGGGCGAGCTGGCGGATCGCCAGGGCCAGCAGCAGGCCGCTGCCGATGTTGAGCAGCAGCGTCAGCATCCGATGGGCCCGGATCGATCCCAGCCAGGCCGAGGGTGCATAGAGCACCTGGATGATCGGCCATTTGGCGTTGAAGCCCTCCTCGTACATCAGTCGACCGTGCAGCAGCCTTCTGCCCAGGTGGAGGTAGGTGTCCACATCCAGGTCGTAGTGGCCCACGGCCGTCGGGGCCTGCCAGAGCCGCAGGACCAGTCCAGCGCCGATCAGCAGCCAGAGCCAGGTGAGGACGATCCCGATCGGCCTGTGAGCTGTTGGTCCGGAGGGTGGTTCCGACACGGTGGATCTGGCGTCGCGCCTCGTTTCTAGGGTGCGCCCAACCAAGGGCTCCGGCACCACCCCCTGGAGCCGCGGTGGCGACGGCCGCCTCACCCTCAAGGGCGGGGGGACGAACCCTCCCCGACCCGCAGCTCGGCGATGGTGCGCATGGCCCGCAGCCCTGGAGCGTCTGTTGCGCCACGTGGTGGCGATCTACTACCCCCACATCGCCGCCGCCCATCCCGAAGGCCCGGGCGGAAACAGCGAACCGGCGCTGCTGGCCTTCTACGGCGAGCTGGTGGAGCGTGTGGCGCGGCTGGCGGCGGAGTGGATGGCCGCCGGCTTCACCCACGGGGTGCTCAACACCGACAACATGTCGCTGGTCGGGGAGAGCTTTGACTACGGCCCGTTCGCCTTCCTCGAGGGCTGGGATCCGGGGTTCACCGCCGCCTACTTCGACGCCGTTGCCCTGGCAGCCATGGACCCAGAGCGGCCCGATCCTGTTCCCTTGACCCTGCAGCTGTTGGCCGCCTGGCCGGTCGCCTATGGCGAATTCTTCGCGGCCCTTGCCGATCGCATCGAGCGGATCTGGGCGGCCATTGATGAGCGTGATGACTGGCAGCCCCTGCATGACTGGCTGGACCGGTGCGGATCCAGCCACAGCGCCGGATCCGGGTGCTCGGCGCTACAGCTTCCACCGCAGGATTCTGTCTGAATTCCTTTACCGATTCCCCCCCGGCATGTGTTGCCATGACTTCCGAACAAGCAGCCCAACTGATCGACGACACCCTGGATCTGGTGCATCAACGGCTTCAGGCCCTTGATGCAGTCCAGAAGCGCAGTGAGCACAAGGCTCTGGCCGAGGAGTTCCGCGAGTGGCGCCAACCCAGCGGCGGTCACATCGATCTGATGCTGTGCCCTGGTTTCGGCGGCTGACGCTCCAACCAGCGCCAGTAGATCACTCCCAGCACTGAAGCGCTGACGGTTCCGACGATCGTCGAGCCCAGCAGCAGCCGGCTGGAGAACGACCAGCCCAGCTCCCAGATCCCCTCCCGCTTCAGCACGGTCATGCTGGGCCAGCCATGGCCGGGGCCCAGCAGCCAGCAGCCCAACTGGTAGTTGAACCAGTAGAGCGGCACGTAGGTGAGGGGGTTGCTGATCCAGGTGCCGGCAGCCGCCAACAGGTGGTTGCCTTTCACCAGGCTGGCCAGCGCCACTCCCAGCAGGGTCTGCAGGCCGAAGAAGGGGAAGCAGCCGCAGAACACCCCCGCCGCCAGCCCGCGGGCCCGCTGGCCGTGGCTTCCCTCCTGCTCCCACAGCCAGCGGACCCAGAGACGGAATCTGGCCAGGGCACTGGTCCACCAACGCCGCCAACGAGACTGGCGGGGACCCTGACCGTCGGGCAGCTTGGATTCGGACGACACCATTGCTGCGATTGCCACGGCGCTGGCGCCCGGAGAGGGAAGTGTGGCGATCGTAAGAATCTCCGGACCCCAGGCGGAGACGATCGGTCGCAAGCTCTTCGAGGCCCCCGGGGATCAGTCCTGGGGAAGCCATCGCGTGCTTTACGGCCATGTGTGCGATCCCGCCAGTGGTGAGCGGCTGGATGAGGCCCTGCTGCTGCTGATGAAGGCACCCCGCAGCTTCACCCGCGAGGATGTGGTGGAGCTGCACTGCCATGGCGGTCTGATCGCCGTGGCCCGGGTGCTGGACCTGGTGCTGCTCAGCGGTGCCCGCCGGGCGCGGCCGGGGGAGTTCAGCCAGCGGGCCTTCCTCAATGGTCGTCTCGACCTCACCCGTGCTGAAGCGATCAGCGACCTGATCACGGCCAGAAGCCGGCGTGCGGCCCAGCTGGCGCTGGCGGGCCTCGATGGCGGCTTGCAGCGGCGGATCAGCGCCCTGCGGGAGCGCTTGCTCGATCAACTGGCGGAGCTGGAGGCCCGTGTTGATTTCGAAGAGGATCTGCCACCCCTCGATCCGGAGGCCCTGGTAGCGGAGCTGGAGGCGGTGCGCCTGGAGCTGCAGGTCCTGGTGGCGGAGGCGAGCGTGGGCCAGCTGCTGCGCGAGGGACTGAAGGTGGCGATCATCGGGCGCCCCAATGTGGGCAAATCCAGCCTGCTCAATGCCCTCAGCCGCCGGGAGCGGGCGATCGTGACCGAGCTGCCGGGCACCACCCGCGATCTGCTTGAGAGCGAACTGGTGCTGCAGGGGGTGCCGCTCACCCTGCTGGACACCGCGGGCATCCGCTCCACAGACGACCCGGTGGAGCGGCTGGGCATCGAGCGCAGCCGCCAGGCCCTGGCCGCCGCCGACGCAGTGCTGCTGCTGGTGGACCTCGCTGAGGGCTGGACGCAAGCAGACGCGGAGCTCCATGCCCAGGTGCTCGCCGGTGTGCCGTCGCTCGTGGTGGGCAACAAAGCCGACAGGGCCGCCGGAGCTCCCCCAGCCCAGGTGGATGTGGTGATCAGTGCCCTCACGGGCAGCGGCCTCGAGGCGCTGGCCGAGGCCCTGCTGTCCCGCTGCGGCCACAGCCTGGGCCAGGGGCTGGAGGTGGCGCTCAACGTCCGCCAGCGGGATCTGGCAGCGGCCGCCGCCACGAGCCTGGACGGCTCCCTGGAGGCGGCCGCCGCCGGGCTGCCCTGGGATTTCTGGACCATCGACCTGCGCCAGGCCGCCCGCAGTCTCGGTGAGATCACAGGCGAAGAGGTGAACGAGGCGGTGCTCGATCGGGTCTTCTCCCGCTTCTGCATCGGCAAGTAGGCCCGCCTTGGCCGTCAGGATGGTGACCAAGCCCACCCGTGCTGCCGTTGGCCATCCCTGTGAGTGCCGTCGCGGCCGCCTCCCTGCTCAGCCAGCCCCAGCTGGAGCCCCTGCTGCGGTCCTGGCTGGCGGAGGACATCGGCCGCGGGGATCTCAGCGCTGCCGCGCTGGTGGGCCGGCCGGGCCGGGCCAGCTGGACGGCCCGGCGTGGAGGGATCTTCTGCGGCGGCCTGCTGGTGGAGCCGCTGTTCCGCCTGCTCGACGCCACGGTGCAGGTGAGGCTGCTGGTGGCTGATGGGGAGCGGGTGGTGCCCGATCAGCGCCTGCTGGAGCTGGCCGGTCCGGCGACGGCCCTGGTGGCGGGTGAGCGCACGGCCCTCAATCTGGCCATGCGTCTCTCGGGCATTGCCACCGCCACATCGGCGCTGGTGGCTGAGCTGAGCGGCACGGGCGTGGCGCTGGCCGACACCAGGAAGACCACCCCCGGGCTGCGCCTTATGGAGAAATATGCGGTGCGCTGCGGTGGCGGCATCAACCACCGCTGCGGCCTCGATGACGCCGCCATGCTCAAAGAAAACCACCTGGCCTGGGCTGGAGGAGTGGCCCGTGCCGTTGCTGCGGTGCGCTCCGCTGCGCCCTGGCCGGCGCGGGTGATCGTCGAAGCGGAAAGTGCAGCCGAGGCGGCTCAGGCCGTGGATGCCGGTGCCGACGGGGTGCTGCTGGATGGCTTCGGCCCCGAGGCCCTGCTGGGGCTGGTGCCGCAGCTGCGCCGGCAGGCGGTGGAGCGGGGCTCGGCTGTGGTGCTGGAGGCGTCCGGGGTGGATCCAGCTCACCTGAAGGCCTATGCCGCCACAGGTATCGATCTCATCTCCACCAGCGCCGCGGTCACCCGAAGTTCCTGGCTGGATCTGAGCATGCGCTACGAAACTGTGCTGGCCTGAAGGGCATCAGTTGACTGGCGTGCCGCCAGGGCGCGGAACCAGCGGATGTACTCCCTTGGCCCGCCAGGCATGGTGGTGTCGATCCGCAGGGGATCTTCGGGATCACTGAGGCCTTCCAGGCGGCCATCGGCCAGAGAGGGACGATCCACTTCGCCGCCGCTGCTGTCCACCAGCACCACACGGTTCGCCGTGCCGAAGGCGTCACCGAGTTCCTGGAGGAGGGTGAGGAAGCCCCGGTCGCTGCCGCCGCGCAGCCAGCCCCCGCCAGCCCCCGCCGGCTGTGAGGTGATCGTGTCGCCCACCCCCACCAGCCTTGGCATCAGGGCTGGATCGATGGCGCTGCGGCACAGGTCCAGCAGGCCGGCGTGGTCGTGGGGGGCATTGCGTCCATGGAACTCCAGGCCAAGGGGTGCCGTGCCCGTGCGGCGGTGGATGCATTGATTGATCAGGACCAGCAGACCCACCTCCTTGAGGCCGCCGCGCAGCATCAGCTGAAAATCCGTGGTGCCGCTGCTGCCCTGATCCGCAGGTTTGAGCCGTTCTTGGCCCCCGCCAAGGCTCCCGTCGCGGCCCAGGTTGGGGGCCAGATGCAGAAAGAACGACTCCTCCAGCCCGGCCGCAGCCGCTTGCTCCAGCAAGGCCTGCATCAGCTCCAGGGCCAGCGCCTGCAGCTCCCGCCGCCGGCCCGGTTCATCCCCCACCGCCGCCATCAGCGGATTGAGGTTGAGGCTGGGGGAGAGGGGGTTGTCGAGCACGGTCATCTCGATCAGCCCGGCCCTGTGTTCCTGTGCCGCCGCCGGCAGCAGGGCCGGCAGTCGCTCCCCCAGCGCGGCGTGCAGCCAGGCCGGTACCGAGGCCAGGAAGGACACCTCCTCCTGACTCACCCCCGGGTGTGTGAGCTGGCCATACCGGCTCTGGAGTTGCACACCGCCGGCTCCCAGCCCGGGCAGGTACAACCCCTCGGCGGCTGGATCCGCCGTGCCGGCCAGAGCCTGCTCCACCAGCCGGTTCACGCCGCGGCTGCCTTCGTGCTCGCCGTTGGTGAGCACCGCGAAGCGTCCCTCCAGTTGCCGGGCGGCCTGCACGTAGTCGGGATCCAACCGGCGCAGGCGCGGATCGTGCACCAGCTCCATGCAGACCCCGTCGAGGTCCTGCACCAGCAGCCATGGGCCGCCGGAGCTCAGCTCATCCAGCAGCGCATCGGGGCTGATCCTGCTCCGGGCCGGTGGCCTCGCCTGGGCGTTCATGGTGTGGGGTCCGCCAGGATCAACGCCGAGCGCGCGGCCAGCGACGTGGTGGTTCCAGCGGCTGCCGGAGCGCTCGCCCACAGCGGTGTCGTCGCCGGGGATGGGGGTGTCAGGGGCAGCGGTTCATCACCGCGGTTGATCGCCACCCACACCCGCTCCCGGCCCTCGCCACGCCAGAGCAGCACCAGGTCGTCGTGGGGGCTCTCGGCAAAGCTCAGTGCGTCCGAGCGCAATGCCGGCAGGCGCCGCCGCAGAGCGGCCAGCTCCCTCAGCCAGTCGGCCAGCGCACCGCTGGGGACGTCCCAGGGATAGGCCTCCCGGCAGCCCGGCTCCGGCCCTCCATCCAGGCCCATCTCGGTGCCGTAGTACACGCACGGGGCCCCTGGCAGCAGGAAGAGGAACAGCTGGCACAGACGCAGGGCAGCCTCATCGCCGCCAAGCACATGCAGGGCCCTGGGGGTGTCGTGGCCGTCGAGCAGGTTGAGCATGCAGCGGTTCACCGCTGGCCTGTAGCGAGCGAGAACCTCACTGATGCGTTGTTCGAAGCCAGCCCGGTCGAGGGGCTGATACGGAGGCTCAGGCAGGGCCGGCAGCTTCAACTCGCCAGGCACGTTCTAGGCACCGAAATAGCCGAGGATGCTCCAGGTCCGTGGCTAATTCATGAACCCGTCGAACCGCTCCCCCCCCAGCCAGGGGCGGGCATCGCCCCAGATCTCCCCCACGATCCAGGCCTCCGGGTTCTCAGCGCGCACGGTCTGCCGGAACTCGTCCCAGAAGTCGCCCGGCACTTCATCGGGGACATCCAGCCGCCAGCCATCGGCACCGGCGGCGATCCAGGTGCGTGCGACGTCCAGCAGGTGCCGGCGCACCGGCGGATGGTCGTGGCGGAATTTCGGCAGGGCCGGGTCATTCCACCAGCAGTGATAGCCGCAGCTCTGCCCCGCAGCTGGATAAGGCTGCAGCGGCCACTGGTCGACGTGGAACCAGTGGCGGTAGGGAGACGTCTGCCCGTTTTCCAGCAGATGGTGAAAGGCCCAGAAGCCTCGGCCGCAATGGTTGAACACCCCATCGAGGATCAGTCGCATGCCGCGCTGGTGCACGGCCTCGATCAGGGCTTCCAGGGCATCGTTGCCCCCCAGCAGGGGATCCACCTGCAGGTAGTCGTTGGCGTGGTAGCGGTGATTGGCGGCTGAGGCGAACACCGGATTCAGTGACAGGCAGGTGATTCCCAGTCCCTGAAGGTGGTCGAGGGCCTCGATCACCCCGTAGAGATCACCCCCCTGGAACCCCTGGAGGGCCGGATCGCTGCCCCAGGGCATCAGCTCAAGCCCGTCCTGGGCGGCCACCCGCCCGCTGCGGCGGAAGCGGTCAGGAAAGATCTGATACACCACAGCCTCGGACACCCAGGCCGGCGCCGCCGTCGATGCCGATGACGAGGCCTCGCCCGTTGCAAATCTCATCGCTTGGCCCAGGCATCCCTCAACCAGCGCTAGCACAAGCAAAAGCGGTTGCTCCATGCTCTCCCCTCTGTTGTTGAGCATCGACCAGGGCACCACCAGCTCCCGCGCCGCCGTCTACGACCTGGAAGGCCACCGCTTGCTGAGCCGCTCGGCGCCGCTCGAGAGCCGCTACCCGGCCGATGGCTGGGTGGAGCAGTCGGCAGGCGCCATCTGGCTCAGCCAGTTGCAGGCCCTCCGTGAGCTGGAGCAGGCCCTGAGCCCCGAGCAACGCCGCGCTGTGGCCGCCTGCGGCATCGCCAACCAGCGCGAAACCACTGTGCTCTGGCGGCGCGGGAGCGGCGAACCGCTGGCTCCGGTGATCGTCTGGCAGGACGGCCGCACGGCGGCCCTCTGTGCCGAATGGAAACAGGCCGGGCTGGAGCCCTTGATCCGGGCCCGCACCGGCCTGCTGGTGGATCCTTATTTCAGCGCCAGCAAAATCGTCTGGCTGCTTCGAGAGATTCCCGCCGCCGCAGCCGCGGCAGCGGCTGGTCAGCTCTGCTTCGGCACGGTCGACAGCTGGTTGCTGCAGAACCTCAGTGCCTCTGGGCGCCACGCCAGCGAATGCAGCAACGCCAGCCGCACCCTGCTGATGGATCTGGAGCAGCTGCGCTGGGATCCCGAGCTGTGCGCGGCCCTTGGGGTGCCCCCATCGGCCTTGCCGGAGCTGCTGCCCAGTTGCGCCGCCTTCGGCACCATCGCGCCCGGCTTGCCGTTCGCGGGGGTGCCGATCACCGCCATGCTGGGCGACCAGCAGGCGGCCACCCTCGGGCAGGGCTGCCTGACCGCCGGTGAAGGCAAGTGCACCTACGGCACCGGCGCCTTCCTGGTGATCAACACGGGGCCCACGATCCATCGCTCCAGCGCGGGCCTGCTGAGCACGGTGGGCTGGAGCGATGCCGCCGGCCGGCCCACCTATTGCCTGGAGGGCAGCCTGTTCAACGCCGGCACCGCCATCCAGTGGTTGCGCGATGGCCTCGGGCTGATCGAGCGCTCCGAGCAGGTGAACGAGCTGGCGGCACGCTGCGACAACAGCGGTGGGGTGATGCTGGTGCCTGCTTTCACAGGCTGGGGAACGCCCCACTGGGATCCCTCGGCCCGGGGTCTGCTGATCGGTCTCACCCGCGACAGCGGGCCGGCCCAGATCGCCAGGGCAGCCCTGGAGGGGATCGCCCTGGCGGTGGCCACCCTGGTGCAGCTGGCGGAGGAGGCCCGTGGCCAGCCCCTGCTGGAGCTGGCTGCCGATGGAGGAGCTGCGGCGTCTGGCCTTCTGCTGCAGGCTCAGGCCGATGCCACGGGGTTGCCGGTGCTGCGCCGGGCCGATCTGGAGAGCACCAGCCGTGGGGTGGCCCTGCTGGCGGGTGTTCAGGCGGGCGTGCTGCCCGATCTCGCGAGCTGGTCCCGGCTGGTCGGTGAGCCTGCACCCGAGCGCTTCTCGCCTCGAATCGACGGGCCGTCGCGGCAGCGTTGGCGGGCCCGATGGCACTCGGCGGTGGAGCGCAGCCTGCACTGGCATTCACAGCCCGCCAGTGTGGGCGCAGCCGAATCTGAGCGATGAGTGTGGATCTGCTCGTGATCGGTGCTGGGGCAACCGGCGCCACCATTGCCCTGGAAGCGGCACGGCGGGGCCTGAGCGTGGCCCTGGTGGAAGCCGGCGACATCGCTGGCGGCACCAGCAGCCGCAGCACCAAGTTGCTGCATGGAGGGGTCCGCTACCTGGAGCTGGCCTTCCGCCGACTCGACTGGCGGCAGCTGCAGCTGGTGCGCGAAGCCCTCTCTGAGCGGGGCCACTGGCTGGAGGCGGTGCCCTTCCTGGCTCGGCGGCTGGAGTTGCTGCTCCCCAGTGAGGGGCTGCTGCAGCAGGCCTACTACGGCCTGGGCCTGGCGGTGTACGACCTGCTGGCTGGGCGGCGCGGCATCGGCTCCAGCCGCTGGCTCTGCCGTGAGGCGGTGCAAGAGCTGCTGCCTGAGCTGAAGGCCGGCCAGCTCGGAGTGGCCTACGGCGACGGTCAGTTCGATGACGCGCGCCTGAACCTGCTGATCGTGCGCACCGCCGCCCGCCTGGGGGCCGAGGTTTTCACGCGAACCGAAGTGGTGGAGCTGCTGCGCCAGGGCGATCGGCTCAGCGGCGCCGTGCTGCACGACCAGGCCACGGGCCAGCGGCGCCGGCTGGAGGCCCGGGTGGTGCTCAATGCCACGGGCATCGGCGCCGATCGGATCCGTCAGCTGGCCCAGCCCGACCTGCCTCCCACCCTGCAGGTGAGCCGCGGGGTGCATCTGGTTCTGGCCGCCGACCTCTGCCCCGGGGGGACCGGATTGCTGATCCCCTCCACGGACGACGGCCGGGTGCTGTTCGTGCTGCCGTTTCACGGCCGCACCCTGGTGGGCACCACGGACACCCCCTGCGCATCCAGCGAGTCCGAGCGGCCCAGCGAGGTGGAGGAGGCCTACCTGCTCGACTATGTGCGCCGCTGGTTCCCGGGCCACGGGGAGCCGGTTGTGAGCAGCCGCTGGGCCGGCGGCCGCCCCTTGCTGCTGGGGAATGGCGACTCAGCCAGCGCCGGGACCGCCACGGTGGTGCGTGAGCACCAGGTGGAAACGCTCCCCTGCGGTCTGATCAGCGTGATGGGCGGCAAGTGGACCACCTGCCGGCCGATGGCCTTCGATGGACTCCAGGCCGTGGCACAGCTGCTGGGTGGCCCCCTGCCCGCTCCATCCGCCGAGGCCGCTGCTGTCCCGATCCACGGAGCGGCGGACACTGGCGCGGCCACCATCGCTGGGCTTGACCGTCTGCGCCTGGAGCTGTCCCAGCGCTTGCCGGGCGGCGACCTGGTCCTGCTGGAGCACCTGCTGGCGTGCCACGGGCTGGAGGTGGAGGCGGTGCTGGCCTGTGCCGCCAGCCCGGCCGAGCTCGAACCCCTCAGCGCGGTGATCCCACTCACCGCTGCCGAGGTGCGCCATGGCGTGCGCCACGAGTGGGCCCGGTCGGCTGATGATCTGCTGGCCCGGCGTTGCCGCCTGGCCTTTGTGGACAGCGCCGAGGCCGAGCGACTGCTGCCTGTGGTGCAGGCCCTGCTGGATCAGGAGTTGGCGTCGCTCGAGTCCTCGCCCACCAGCCACCAGAAGAATCCGTAGGCCGGCAGGTACACGAACCAGGCCTCGCTGGCGGGGGGAAACTCGCAACCCCAGAGGGTGTCGCGCATGCGGCTCCCCTGCCACTGGCCCAGGTCGAGGCGGCTCGAGGCACCGGTGGCCGCCAGATTCGCCGCCACCACCACGGTCATGCCATCGCTGTGGCGGGCGTAACAGAGCACGCTGGGGTGCGCGCTCTCCAGCAGCTCGAAACTTCCCTGGCGCAGGGCAGGAAGCAGCCGCCTGCTGGTGAGCATGCGGTGGTGCCAGTTCAGCAGGGAGCCGGACAGCTGCTTCTGCACCTCCACATTCACCACCCGGTAGTCGTAGCCGGGGGAGGTGATCGGCGGCAGCACCAACAGGGGGTCAGGGGCCGTGGAAAAGCCGCCGTTGCGTTCACTCGTCCAGGCCATCGGCGTGCGGTTGGCATCCCGGTCCCGCAGGCCCGGCCAGTCGCCCATCCCGAGTTCGTCGCCGTAATAGAGGCAGGGCAGGCCGGGCAGGCTGTAGAGCAATCCGTGCAGCAGGGTGTTCGGCCGCGGGTCGCCGTTGAGCAGGGGTGCCAGGCGGCGGTTGATGCCCCAGTTCAACCAGTGCTCCCTGGCCTCGGGGAAGCCAGTCATCACGGCCTGCACCACCTCGTCCTCCACCAGGTGGCCATCACCGAGCCAGAGTTCGTCATGGTTGCGCAGCGGTAGGGCCCAGCGGCAGCCCGGCACCATCTCCTGGGCGTGCTGCAGACAGTTGCGGAGCTTGTCGCAGCGCCCCCTGGCCACGGCGGCAAAGAGCTGGGCGGTGAGGGCGAAATCGAAGGCGGCGTGCAGTTCGTCATCCGCCAGGTAGGGCGCCGACTCCTTCACCGGTTGGATGGCCTCGGCGATCAGCAGCAGGTCGCGCCCGGAGCTGTCCACCCGGGCGCGCAAGCGCTTGAGGAAGGCATGGGTTTCAGGCAGGCCTTCGCAGCGGGTGCCTTCGCGCTCATGCAGGAAGGGCACCGCATCCAGGCGGAAGCCATCAACGCCGCGCTCCACCCAGAAGTCGACCACCTCCAGCATCGCCTCGGCAACGGCGGGGTTGTCGTAGTTGAGGTCTGGCTGGTGATGCAGGAATCGGTGCAGGTAGTACTGGCGGGCCACGGAATCCCACTGCCAGTTGGAGGATTCAAAGTGGCGGAACAGCACCTGGGCCTCCGGGTAGCCGCGGTCGTCGTCGCGCCACACGTAGAAGTCCCGCTCGCTGCTGCCGGCGGGCGACCAGCGGGCTCGCTGAAACCAGGGATGCAGCACGCTCGTGTGGTTGAGCACCAGATCGAGCAGCACCCTGATGCCGTGCCGATGGGCCTGATCCAGCAGCCGGGCCAGATCGTCGAGGTTGCCGAGATCAGGATGAATCGCCGTGAAATCGGTGATGTCGTAGCCACCGTCCCTCAGCGGTGAGGGATAGATCGGCGTCAGCCAGATCGCGTCCACCCCCAGCCATTGAAGGTAGGGAAGCTGGCTGGTGATCCCGTCGAGATCACCGATCCCATCGCCGTTGGCATCGGCGAAGGAGCGCGGCATCAGCTGGTAGATCACGCAGCCGTTCCACCAGTGGTCCTTTTCGATCGACATCGATGGCCGGGCCCTAGAGGGACCTGAGCGTGCCCAATTGCTGCTCGGCCCAGTGCTGAACCGTGAATTCATCCACGGCCTGGGTCATCGAGGCCATCCGCTGCACCTGCTCCTCCTGGGGCATGTCGAGGGCGTCGCTGATGGCCCGGTCCATGCTGCGATGGGAGTAGGGATTGGTGAGCACCGCATCCTCCAGCTCCACCGAAGCGCCGGTGAATTCCGAGAGCACCAGCACGCCCCCCAGTCCCTGGCGGGCCGCCACGTATTCCTTGGCCACCAGGTTGAGGCCGTCCCGCAACGGGGTGATCCAGCAGACGTCGGCCTGGCTGAACCAGCCCATCAGCTCCTCGTAGGACGTGCGGTGGGTGGAGAGCCGAACAGGAGTCCAGTCGATGCGCCCGAAGCGGCCGTTGATACGGCCCACGATCTCCTCCACCGAACGCTGGATGTCTTCGTAGATGCGCATGCCACTGGCCGCCGCCACACAACCCAGGAACAGCTCGACTCCGCCATGCCAGCGCGGCTGCTGCTCCAGCAGGCGCTCATAGGCCAGCAGCATTTCCTCGTTCCCTTTGGTGTAGTCGACCCTGGAGGCGGAGAGAATCAGTTTCCGGCCCTCGTGCTGCTCGGCGATCGTGTTGGCCATGGCCTTCACCGCTGGTGTGACCACCAGGTCGCGGATGAGCTCAGGGGAGGTGCCCACAGGAGAGGCCTGGATGTGAACCCGGCGGCCGTTGTGATCGATCCAGGGCACCACCGTGGGTTCCGAGAGGGCACTGCCATAGCGGCGGAATTTCTTGGCCACGGGAACGGGATCGGCCCCTTCAGCCCCGCGCAGGTTGATGGCGCAGCGGGCGAAGTTGTTGGCGTAGGAGGGAATGTGAAAGCCGACGAGGTCGCAGCTGAGCAGGCTGTCGAGGATCTCATCGCGCCAGGGAAGGATGCTGAAGACGTCGCTGGAGGGAAACGGGGTGTGGTGGAAGAATGCGATGCGAACGTCCTGGCGCTGCTCGCGGATCATTGCCGGGGTGAGCCAGAGGTTGTAATCGTGAATCCAGATGGTGGCACCAGGGGCTGCTTCCTCACAGGTGGCACGCGCAAAGGAGCGGTTGACCTCTTCAAAGGTGGCCCAGTCGGAATTATCGACGCTGAATAAACCTGGGAAGTTGTGCAGGATTGGCCAGAACGACTCTTTGGAGGTGACGTGATAAAAACTGGAGATCTGCTCCGGGGTTAAGGGAAGCCTTCTGAGGGTGAATGGACTTGGTGATGTGAGATTCAGCCGTTCATCGGCATTGGCGGAGCAATTGGCATCCTGGCGCCAGGAGATCCAGGTTCCTGATCGCTCCTCCAGAAACAGATTCCGAAGAGTTGGGATGACACCGTTGGGGCTTTTCTGGTCGACCCACTGGCGATTGCCTTCGCTGTCGAAGGTTTCTTCGTAGGGAGACCTGTGGTAAACAAGGACGAAATTGCTGCTTCCGCGCTTCATGGCGCCAGAGGAGTTGGACTGATCGGCTGTTTTCTTGTCAGAACTGCTGGAGCGGGCTGCAGATTCGCCCAGCGATGAAGTCTGAATTTCTCCCTGCTTTTGCTGTAGTTTTTGCGCCAAGGCTTCTCCACCCTCTCGTTTGATGCCATTCTATACTCCATGAGACGAAACCGCTTTGCTATCACGAGCGCGACCCGCCTCCTCCCCTGTCACAAAGCCGAACTCTTGAGCTCCTGAGGCTGGCCAAATCCGCCGGCCGTGTCCAGATTGCAGAAGGTCTGCCTTGCGACCTCCCGTGCCGAGACAGTTCTCTGTGCCGCGACTTCCCTCCCCCCTTCAGCTGGTTTTGACGTTGTCTCCTTCCCGTTTGGGCAGCTGGTTCTTGCCGGTTGGGCTGACCCTGCTCACCGGCCTCCTGCCGGCGGCGTCCGCTCGCGCGGAGGGGGTCGTCGACCGGGTCGCCCGCAGCGGTGAGCTGGTGCTGGTGGGGCACCCCGATCAGGCGCCCATGCTCTCCCTGGACGGCCAGGGGCGGCCAGTGGGTTACGCGATGGAGGTGGCCGATCGGATCGCGGCTGAGCTGGCCGTGGCCGTGGGGCGTCCGGTGCGGCTCCGCTTCGAGCCGGTGGCCGACCCCGCTGATCTGGGCCAGCGGCTGGTGGGCGGCCAGGCCGATCTCGCCTGTGGCGTGCCCTTCACCTGGGAGCGGGACATCACACTCGACTATTCCCTGCCCTTCGGGCTCTCCGGTCTGCGGCTGCTGGCGCCCGCTGGTCGTCTGGATGGATCGCCCCAGTCGCTGGCCGGGAGGCGCATCGGTGTGGTCGCCAACTCTCTGGGGGAAACAGAGCTGAAGGGCATCCAGCCGAAGGCCCGGCCCGTCGGTTTTGCGGATCTCTCCCAGGCGGTGGCAGCCCTGCAGGGCGGCTCAGTGGATGGGGTGATCGGTGACAGCACCCTCCTGGCAGGCCTTGTCGCCGGAGGGAAGGGTGCCGCGCTGGCTCAGACCCCCTCGGAGCCCTACGAGCGCTATGCCGTGGCCTGTCTGGTTCCTGAGAACGACTCCGCCTTCCGCAACCTGGTGAATCTGGCGATTGCACGGCTGCTGCAGGGTTACCTCGATGGCCAGCCCGAGGCGGTGAGCGCCATCGATCGCTGGGTGGGACCCGGCAGTGCGCTCAACCGCACGCCGGATCAGATCCGCAACTACTTCGATGCGGTGCTGCTGGGGGTGGAGGCTCTGCGCCCTCTGCCGGCCCAGGCGGGTTCTGCCCCCACCAGGCCCACTGCTCCCTGATGCCCTGAGGCGGCCCACCCGGCGCGTCGCTGTCTCTGCCCCTCCCCCGCTTCCACCCTGCTCCGATGGCCTTCTTCACCCGCTCCCGGCTCTTCGGCATCCTGTTGCTGGCTGCCTCCTTGCCCCTGGACCCTGGGGTGGCCCGAGCCCTGGCGGCTTCCGGCTCAGCTCCCCCGGCCGGTGATCAGCCCCACCAGGCCGATGCCATCGAGGGGCGCCTGCGCCGCATTGCCGCCGCCATTCGCGAGCACGACGACGCGGACGCCGGGGGGAACGGGGTCGCCGCTGACGACAGGCTGGCGCGGGTGTTCGTCAACGGACCCAGGGTCGGCTGGGGCAATGGAGGCTTTCGCAATGGCGGCTTCTTTAACGGTGGCTTCCGTAATGGCGGCTTCTACAACGGTGGCTTCCGCAATGGCGGCTTCGGCAATGGCGGCTTCCGCAACGGTGGCTGGCGCAATTACTGGTGAACGAGTCCATGCAGGTCCAGGTCGGCCCGCTGCGCCTGCTGGTGGTGCAGCCCACTCCGTTCTGCAACCTCGACTGCGACTACTGCTACCTGCCCAGCCGGGATGACCGCAGCCGGCTGCCCCTGGAGATCCTGGACGCGGCCCTGGAGCGGGTGCTCGAGAGCCCATTCCTCGACGGTGGCTTCACCCTGCTCTGGCATGCGGGCGAGCCACTCACCATGCCGATCGCCTTCTACGACGCGGCCTCCGAGCGGATCCGCCTGGCCCTGGAGCGCCACGACCTGCCACCCCAGACAATCGTGCAGTCGCTGCAGACCAACGCCGTGGTGATCGACGACGCCTGGTGCGACTGCTTCGAGCGCAACGGCATCCATGTGGGCGTGAGCATGGATGGGCCGGCCTTCCTCCACGACGCCCACCGCCGCACCCGCACCGGCCTCCCCACCCATGGGGCAGTGATGCGCGGCATCGCGGCCCTGCAGCGCCGCGCCATCCCTTTCCAGGTGATCTGCGTGCTCACGGCCGATGCCCTCGATCAGGCCGACGCCCTCTACGACTTCTTCACCGGCGCCGGCATCACCGACGTGGGCTTCAACATGGAGGAAACCGAGGGGGAGAACCTGCGCTCCACTCTTGAGCGCCCCGATGGTGAGCGCCGCTACAGCGCCTTTCTGGAGCGTTTCTGGCAGCGGATGCGGGCTGAACCCGGCCGGCTGCGCCTGCGCGAGTTCGATGGCATCACCAGCCTGGCCTGCGGTGAGGCCCGGATGGAGAGCACCGACATGAACACCCCCTTCGCGATCGTGAACGTGGACGCGAAGGGCAACTTCTCCAGTTTCGATCCGGAACTGCTGGCGGTGGCCACCGCCGAGTACGGCGATTTCATCTTCGGCAACGTGCTGCAGGGCAGCCTTGAAGCGGCGCTCAGCACCGAGAAGTTCCAGCGGGTGTGGCGCGAGATCAAGGCCGGAGTCGACCTGTGCCGCCGCGACTGCGCCTACTTCGGTCTCTGTGGGGGTGGTGCTGGCAGCAACAAGTACTGGGAGCACGGCCGCTTCGACTGCAGCGTCACGGAGCACTGCCGCTACCGCATTCAGTTGGTGGCCGATGTGGTGCTCTCGGGGATGGAGCGGGAGCTGGGGCTGAGCGCCTGAGCCGAACGGAAGATCAGCCTGGCCTGGATCGCCAGTGTCACGTTGATGACGAGCTGTGGGCAGACAAGCCCAACGTCCTTAGTCTGAGCCGGATCTGGACATGATGGGCGTTGAAGGTTCCACAGATCCTGGGTCTGCTGAGTGGGGATGGCAGCAGGCCCCTGAGGCAGCAATTGGCCATCACCCTCGCCGTGGTGTTCACCGCGTCGATCCTGGTGGCGGTGCTGTTGCTGGATCAGTTGTTCGCCTGGCAGGCCAGGGGGCTGATCGATCAGCGCTCAGGATTCTTCATGGACAGCATGCTGGCGGTTCGGGAGTACACCAGCAAAGACGTCAATCCAATCGTAGCGCCGCTCAATGAGGGCCCAGGCGTGTTCCGACCAGAGGCCGTGCCCAGCTATTCGGCCACTTCCGTTTTCGAGTACCTCAAGCAGGCTAAGCCTGATTACAAACAATATTCCTACCGCGAAGCCGCGCTCAATCCAACCAATCTCAAGGACAAGGCCGACACGTTCGAAGCCTCGATCATTCAGGCGTTCAGGGAGGCGCCCAGCACGGGCTCCCTCACTGGCGAGAAGGTCACACCCCTGGGGCGATTCCACTACGTGGCCCGACCGATCAAGATCTCCAAGGACAGCTGTCTGGTCTGCCATTCCACCCCCGAGCGTGCGCCACGCAGCCAGTTGCTGGCCTATGGCGACAGCAATGGGTATGGATGGCAGCTCAATGAGGTGGTCGGCGCTCAGATCGTCACGGTCCCCCAGGACGCCGTCCTCAAGGCTAAAAGGCAGTCGCTGCTCACCACCGCCCTGCTGCTGGCCTTGGTGTTCGTGGTTGTCGGACTGGCGGCCAACTCCGTACTCAATCGGTTGATCCTCAGGCCCATGCGCCAGATCAGTCAGAAGGCTGAGGAGGCGAGTGTCACCCCGGCCAGTGTGAGCTTTGATGAGAAGAGTCGTGCCGACGAGATCGGTCTGCTGGCCAGAAGTTTCGAGAGAATGAAGCAGAGTCTGGCGATTTCGATGCAGATGCTCAAGGATCGACAGAAGCCCTGATGCCTGGCAGCTGGCAGCGCTGGTGCGAATGCTGGATGGCTGGAGCAACAGCACCCGTGATGCTGCTGCTGGCGCTGGTGCTCGGCGCCTGTGGCTCCAGCCCTGGTTCGAGTTCAGCCTTGTGTGGCCCCACTGGGGTGCTGAGGGTTGGGCTGCTGGCTCCCAGTGAGGGCAGCACCAGTACGGCCCAATCCTTCTCCGACGCCGAGCTGCAGGCTCTCAAGTCGTTGCTGCTGCAGGCCAGTCGCTGCGATGTTGCTTTGGAGCCGCTCAACAGTGTCGATCGGGCCCGCACCAGCCTGAGCGAACGTCGCTGGGATCTGGCTTTTCTTCCCCCGGGTCTCACGGCCTATGCCATGGGTTCCTCAGCTGGCTACACCTCCGTGCGCTCGCTCGGGTCCAGCCGCCGCTCACGTTCGGCGATCCTGGTGCGGGAGTCGAGCCGAATCCGCAGCCTCCAGGATCTGCAACAGGCCAGGATCGGCTTACTGCCACGCGGTTCCCTCACGGGGTTCTACCTGCCGCTTTACAACTTGCACGGACTGAATCTGGCTCGTGTCAGCTATGCCCTCAATCACGCCGCCCTTTTGGCCATGTTGGATCACGGCGAGGTGGAGGCGATCGCCTGGGATGAGGCCTTGCCTCCGCCTTCTCTTGCGGTGCGGCGCCTGCACGTGGATGCCCATGTCCTGCCTCTGGGGGCACTGGTGTTGAGCGGTTCGCTGACCAGCTCCGACTACATCGCTTTCCTCAGAACCCTTGATGATAATGCGGCCCAGATGCCGACCGGCCTGGGGTATGCGGCCGGTGTGCTGCCGGAACAGCAGGCGATACAACCGCTCAAGGCGAGCGTGGAGAGCGTGGAGGCCTGGCAGCTTCCCCTCGACGGGCAGCCTTATCGGGTGTATGGAGCCAAGGCGGCCGGATGACGATGCATTCTTCCCAGGCACGCCATCTCAAGGTGATCGTATTCAGCGATGTGGTGGATTCATCGGCGCAGATCTTCGCCGATGAACTGATCGCCATTCAGCGCATCAAGGAAGATCTGGCGATGATCCGGGAGGCCGTGCAACGGCATGGTGGTTGTCTGGTGAAGAGCCTCGGTGATGGCATCCTGGCCACCTTTGATGCTCCGACCCAGGCCCTGGAATTCGTGGAGGACGTGGTGATTCGCATCACCCGTCGCGGCAGCCAATCGCTACAGCACCGCTTCGGGCTTTACACCGGCGAGATCTATGTCAACGGCGACGACATCATTGGCCGGGGCGTGCATCTGGCCTCACGACTCCAGACCACGGCACCGGTCAATGGCGTGGCCTTTGTCCAGTCCACCTTTGAGTTGGTTGATCCCCGCTTCCAGCGCCGCTCTGTACCTATGGGCCCCGTGGAGCTCAAGGGTCTGCCGAACGCTGTGATCTGCTACGCCATCGAATCCGACGCGCTGATCGGTGAGCAGGCTGGTGCGGCCCTGGCGGAACTCGGTCTTGAAGCTCTCTTGGCGGATACCCCTTACCGCCTCGAGCGGCCTCTGAGCGCAGCCCCTGGCGGTGGCACTTATCTGGTGCGAGAGCAGAGCCGCGATCGGCCTGCCGTGCTCAAGCTGATCGCCTGTGATGCCACCAACCTCGATGCCCTGCAGGTGGAGGCGGCCTGCTTCGACCGCCTGCGCCATCCCAGCCTGCCCCGTTTCGTGGATGCGTTCGAGCATCGCGGCTCCTTCCTGTTCCTCCAGGAGTACATCGCCGGAGCATCTCTGCAGGGTTCGCTCGATTCCCTGCGCCGCAAGCAGCGGTTGGCGGAGTTGCTGCGTCAGGTGCTGGGGGTGCTGGAGGCCATCCATGCCGCCGGGATCGTCCATGGCGATCTCCACCCCGCCAACCTGATTCCCGCCGAAACGGGCGGTTCACTGTTTCTGGTCGACTTCGGTTTGCTCAAGGCCCGCTCGTCCGGGGGCAGCCTGTCGGGAGAGCCCCTCAGTTGCCGCCCCTTCTTCAGCCCCCCGGAGCGGGCGCGTTTCGGCAGCCTCAGCCCCAGTGGCGATCTCTACGCCCTCGGGGTGATGGCCCTCTGCCTTTACACCGGTCAGGACCCCTCCGATCTCTATGACAGGGCCGAAGGGCGGTGGCTGCTCGAGGATCTGGTGGATTCGGAATTGATCGATTGGCTCACTCCTCTGCTGGATGAATCCCCTACCCGGCGCCTTGGCAGCGCCACCGACGCCCTGCAGCGGCTCGATCGCCCCTCGAGCCGGGCCGGGGCGTCCTCTCCACGGGCGTTCGTGGATACGGGCGGGCTGCCACCGCTGGGGGATCAACTCCGCCCGCTGCGCAAAGCCGTGTTGCAGAGGACGCTCACGGCTACTTACGGCCCCGTGGTGGAACTGCTGCTGGAGAGCTCTGCTTCGATCGTCGCCGGCCAGGAGGTGGAGGCACTGCGTCAGCGGCTGGTGGGCGCGGGTCTCTCCCTGGCTGACGTGGACGCGGCCTTCCAGGAGGCCCAGGAGGTGGTGCCTGCCCCCGATAACGCCCAGGGGAGGAACCTTCCCTCCCCCGGCAGTCCTGCCTCTGCTGGGGACACCCCCCCAGGGGATTGGCAGGATGGGCTTCTTCCAGTACTGCGAGAGAGGATCGGACCGATCGCTGATCTGCTCTGGAGCGATCCCCTGCGCCAGGCCTTAGCCGTGGATCCGCCCGAGGCCCGCCGGTTACTGCTGCAGTCGGCCGTGCCGCCGGAGGTGGTCGACGAGCTGCTCCACCAGGCCCGGACCCTGCGTCAGCATCCCGCTTCGCCACTGCCGGCTCCACCCGCCACCCCTGGTCCCGCCCCCCTGGCCCCTGAGGTGGGGCCAGGGGCGGCTGAGTCGGCCCAGCACCTTGAGGAGGTGCTGGTGGAGTTCATCGGCCCGATCGCGAGCACCGTCCTCGCCTCGGTGCGGGACCTCCCGCCGGCGGAGCGACTCAAGGCGGTGATGGCTGCGCTGGAGGGCTTCGGTGTCGAGGCGGGGACTCTTCAGCAGCTGCGTCGACGCTTGGGTCTGTCCTGAATCTGTGGCTCATGGCCCCTGTCGGGCTGTGGACTCCGGCCTGCCACCCGACCCCGGAGAGGGATGATCGTGAAACGGTCGTTCCCCCCGCGCGGCTGACCCGCCGCACCCACGAGCCATGCTTCGCATCGCCCACGCCCTCGACGCCCAGCTGCGCGCGGCCTTTGAGCGGTCCTTCCCAGAGCAGGTGGCGGCGGCGCACCGGGCTGGTGCTCCCCTCGATCCACAACTGGCGCCGGCCAGCCAGCCGG